>NZ_BAAIEW010000017.1:0-64576 GCF_054654515.1 Desulfothermus okinawensis JCM 13304
ACTAATCTGAGCAGGGAAATAGCTATGTTTCGTATAGAGGCCATTACATGGGGGCCATTACCCTTGCGGATCCGGCATCGGTCCTCATCAAAGGTAACATCTCTTACTCAATGAAGACTATTTTCAATCTTCCAGTGACTACGTACTATATTGAGAATATCGGCAGGTTTTGCTTCTTCTGGAGACAAGGAGGTTATTCCATAGGCTACTTCCTTTGTTCTTTTCCCTGTCTTTATTGTTTCTCTAATGCGTTCTATACAAAAAACTTGCCCTACATGTGGAAAATCAAGATAATCATTATCCGCTTTCTTTTTTTCCACTATAAACCGGGCTGTCTCTTTTTGTGTATGCATAGCATCAGCACTAACAATGGTTCCTTCTATAGGAAGAGGTTCAAGAAGTTCTCTGAGTTTGGGAATCTCATTGGTCTTTTCATCTACATCTACCTGGCCTATTACCACTGCCTCATGTTGGACAATTGCAGATAAAAGATAAGTGGGCTTTTTCCCATCATCATAACTCCTACGAAGCTTCTTGCCGTCAACAGAAATTATTTTATTTGAATCATCTGTATGCCTTAACAACCATTCACCAACCTTAGTATCTATCTCCAGAGGGTCTATCTTCTGCAAAACCCTACGAATGGTCGGCTCAGAAGGAGGCCCCTTGCGCCTTGCCCCCAACCTGCGAAGTAAATCAGGACTTGCCGATAATGCCCACTCATAAATGGCAGAAAAACTCCTTGCTCCAGACAAAGCAGCACAAATCGCTATTGCCAATATGGTCTCTACCCTATGCCTTATCCCACGTCGCTTTCTTGGATCAGAAATACTCCGAAGAAGTTC
This sequence comes from Desulfothermus okinawensis JCM 13304, assembly GCF_054654515.1. Taxonomy (NCBI): domain Bacteria; kingdom Pseudomonadati; phylum Thermodesulfobacteriota; class Desulfovibrionia; order Desulfovibrionales; family Desulfothermaceae; genus Desulfothermus; species Desulfothermus okinawensis. The sequence continues at coordinate 846 of NZ_BAAIEW010000017.1, forward strand.
TATTAGCCCGCCTTCACCTTCTAATGGCAAACGATTAACATCTAACATGGCTCCAAACTCCTGGTTCCTGATAATATCCAAAGGAAGACTTAGTCCGCTCAAAATATCTCTAGCCCCCTTTTGCAAAGGAAAAACAAATATGTATTTTGGACGATTATTCTTCCAATAACGACTGTTATTCTTGGAATAACCACGGGTTACTCCAAGCCTTTTCCATCCAGCAGCCTTGTAACATGTACCATCAAAACGACTACAATCTACAAATGTCTCTGCCAATACAACCTTGTGACCATGATAACGTAACCAATCCTCCCCAAGACGCTTCGTATTCATAGCAAGGATATGAGATGCCAAATTAGGTAGGTGCCAACCTGGTAAAATTAAAAACCGAGTATTATTTGCTATGAACTTCAGCCTTTGGTATTTCAAGGAAGGGTCCCAACCGATCCACCTATCCCTTGCTGCACACTTCAAAGCCGCTGATCCCCATCCCAATAGTGCAACCCACTCACCTTCACAGGTCACAACATAATAAAGAGATTCCCCAACTATATGCTTAAAACCAAGATAATGATACCGGTCCATCAATGACTGCCATCTCGACATCTCTTCCTTACGTATTATACGAATTGCTAAAGGCAGCCTTGAAACTTTTATCTTTCCATGTTTCAATAACATAAAAAAATTTCAGTCAGGTAAAAAAGGACAGCAAAAAATTATAATGTTGATATTTTTATATGATTGACGACTTTGACGTAGCCCTGCCTTAACTAGTTGTATAATATTGATTTTAAAACAGGAAAAGGAAGGAATATTGTGAAAATAATGACCATTTTTAGCCCAGGTTTATCATTTTGATAAACCTGGGCTAGATAATATGTAACGACAAATCTAATAAAAATTTTATCTTGAATAATACTCTCTTAAGCGCTACCTTCAACATGTGAATTTTTTTTAATCAATACTATTAATCGTCTAAACAAGGATGTATGGACATGGATAGCTACAAAGTAGATTTTAAAAAATTTTTCATAATGGGACTTTTTGTAATGACATTGCTCTTTTTCTTAGACACAGGGTCTAGTTTCGCAATACCCTCTCCATGTGAAAAGTGCCACTTAAAAGTAACCCCAGGTATAGTTAAAGATTTTAACAGAGGAAAGATGTCAAAATTTTTGAGGTGTAGTTCCTGTCACGGAAAAGCCCATAATAACGCCCAAAATGCCGATAAGGCAGAGTTGCCCACCATAACTACATGTAAAAAATGTCATAATAAGCAGGTAACACAATATATGAGCGGGAAACACACATTGGGACTTGTTGCTATAACTGCTTTTCCTGGGTTTATGCATCTGCAGCCCAAGGCCTTTATTGCTGGGCAAAAGGGGTGCAATGGATGTCATAACCTGGGAATTACAGACAAGCATGTAAGAAACAACAAACTCAGAAAATATTATAAATATGGGATGGACTGTCAGAGTTGTCATACTCGCCATGCCTTTTCTGTGAAAGAGGCAAAAAGGCCTGAAGCATGCAATAGCTGTCATACTGGGTTTGACCATGCCCAATGGGAGTTCTGGTACCATTCAAAACATGGATCTGCATATCTCATGGACAGAAAGCTCCATAGGGGACCAACCTGTCAAGATTGTCACATGCCAGGAGGAAACCATAAGGTTATAACTGCCTGGGGATTTTTGGGACTCAGAGTACCTGAACAAGACAAGGAGTGGTGGAATTATAGGGTGACTATTTTAAAGGCACTGGGAGTGTTAAATGACAAGGGTAAACCCACTGAGAGGTTTAAATTGGTCAAAGCAGCTAATCTGGCAAGACTTACCAAGGATGCTTGGGATAAAGAGAGAAAGCAGGATATTGCCACATGCAAGAGGTGTCATTCAGAGAACTTTGTAAAAGAAAACTTAAAAAATGCAGACCTTATGCTAAAGGCAGCAGACAAACTGTTTGCTGAAGCAATAGAGGTAGTAGCAGATTTGTATAGACAAGGGGTCATCAAGAAAAAACAAAAACAGTTTACCTGGCCCTATCCTGACCTCTTAAATTTTTATGAAGTAAATACAAAAATTGAAGAGGTACTCTATGAGATGTTTATGGACCACAGGATGAAGACCTTTCAAGCTGCCTTTCATATTAATCCTGATTTTACCACATGGTATGGTTATGCAAAGATGAAAAAGGACCTTGTGGAGATAAAGGAATTGGCAGCACAGATGAAAAAGGGATTAGCAAAAGCAAATATGAAATAGGAGCACAATTTGTTATGTGGCATTGATTTCCCCCCCCTCAAACTGGGCCCTTTTCCGGGCTCAGTTTGAGGGTAATTGAAGGCTATTTTAAATCATTGTTCTATATCTCTCATCAAAGCTTGAGGTATGGGAGTCGAAGTCTCAAGCTTTGATGTGTCTGTGTATATGATCTGTGTCTGTGGTCTGTAACTTTCTCATACACACACATACACTTTCACACACACATACACCCACTATTCACCTGCTCCATAACCCAATCAATAAGCGGAGCTAAAGAAATAGGCAGATAAACAAATTTTCTATTTTAAACTTCATTAAAATCTCTGAATTATATATAAACACATTGGCAAAAAGCTCTGTCTTTTTAATTCCATAACCTTTTTTAAAAGGGCCATTTTATCATTGTTTTTTAATGGAGATAAATAGATGGTACCTTTGTAATAGGGTTTTTTGACACTATCTCTAATCAAATGTATCAAGGATTCAAAATGTTCCCTGGAAAAAGAAAGATCCAAAATAAAGTTCGCTGTTACCTCTATATTTAGATAGTTTTTATTAATATAAACCATCTTTTCAAAACTTTGTTTAACAGATAAAGAATCTATGGGTTTACCTAATATATTTAAAGTCTTATCATCTACTGATTCTAGACCAATATTTATATATACCTTTGTATCTGAAATTGTATTTAAATATTCAAAGACAAAATCTTTTGTATTTAAAAAAGAATGAACGCTAGCAAATATAAATATGGATTTATCTCTTACATAAGACGAGTCAAGACAAAGTATTTCCCTTGCATTCTCAATTGCAAATTTTATTGTTTCAAAGGAACAATTTAGTGAATCGTGAAGACCTAAATATATACTGGAATAGTTCTTTATATCGTCTTTATAAAATTCTTTTAAACTTATTATCTGCTCCAGTATATCCTTTTTTGATCTTTCTGAAAATTTGTCCTTTGATTTTACCCTACAAAATTTACAGTGGTATAGACATCCATCTGATATAATTATTGGTATCACATCATAATCAACATGCCTTGTATCTGGTGGAAGTACGCTTATGTGTGTCTTATAAATACCTTGTAGCTGAGCAGCTCTTTTTTCAAGATATCTCTCATCTATATATCTAATTTTTTCTATTCTTGTCCTCATATTAGAGGGAATTTCATATATAGAAATTTTTCTCAAATTTCCCATTGTTTTTTTCCATAGGGACTTGCCCATATCTATAACTTTTTTTATATCCTTTTTCCACAAATTATTTGAAGGATACATAAAACATGGGACATAGTATTCACCTGTTGCATCATAGATTCCTCCATAATATTCCCCAGATGAATAATATATAAAATCATTGGTTTTGGTCCTTTTGATAAACTCATTTGGATGGGGCCAATTGGGAGTCAGCCCGTGTATAAACTTTATCTCTCCATTTAAATCAAAAAACAACCTGGCTTCTCTGGTCTCAACCAAGGTAAAAAGGCCAACTTTTATAGGATAAGAGACTTTTCTATAATATTTATCACCCAAAAAAGGAGTGGTTACCTTTAGTTTGTCACACTCAAATGTATAGATATTCATGTTTTTTCCAGCTTGTTATCTTCGGAGATACTTGTACAAAAAAAACACATCCTATTCAAGCAGCATGTCCATGAGTAGGATCTAATTATTTTGTTGACTTATGAAAAATTATTTAATTATAAATTCCACATGGATATTATGTTGAAAGCTACAATCATGGGTATTGTTGAAGGATTAACTGAATTTTTGCCAATCTCCTCCACTGGACACCTAATTATTGTAGGTGATCTCCTAAATTTCACAGGTGAAAAGGCAAAAATATTTGAAGTTGTAATACAACTAGGGGCAATTTTATCAGTTGTGTGTATCTACTGGGAAAGATTTTATGGTTTAATTAAGCCCAGTAATAAAAAATTTAGTGGAATTTATGGGTTATATCTTTTATTTTTAACATCACTACCTGCTTCAATACTAGGTCTTTTGTTTGAAAGGAGAATAAAAGAATACCTATTTTATCCAAAAAGCGTAGCCATGGCCCTCTTTGTTGGTGGTATCTTGATTTTTATTGTGGAAGGTCTAAAAAAGAAGCAAAAATTTATTTCTTTAGATGAGATCACCCCATATCTGGCTTTGGGCATAGGATTTTTTCAGTGTTTTGCCCTTTGGCCTGGATTTTCCCGGTCCGCAGCAACAATTATGGGAGCAATGATCTTGGGAGCAAGCAGGAAACTAGCAGCTGAATACTCTTTTATTGCAGCAGTACCTATTATGGTTGCAGCAACATCCCTTGAAATGGTGAAAAATTATAGCTTGTTTTCTTTAAATGACTTAGTTGTGCTCTCAATGGGCTTTGTAGTATCTTTTATCTCTGCATACATAGCTGTTAAGGGATTTATTCACCTCTTATCCAAAATCACCTTAAGACCATTTGGGGTATATAGGGTCATATTGGCAGTTTTGGTACTGATGTTTATGAAATCATGAAAAGGTACGGCTTAATTTTTTTATTCTTATCCTATTGTTATATCCAATCTTGTAGTGTTGTAACTATCCCTTATAGGGTCACCAAAACAGCAATAAAGACCACCTACAGAGTTACAAAATTTACTGTAAAGACAACCATATTTGCAGGCAAAGTTGTCTATAAGGTTGGGAAATTTACTTATGTTGTGGCAAAGGCACCATTTAACCTTCCATTGACCCATCCAGAGATAGAGGCAATTGACGGACTTCCACCTAAAATAGCCATTAAGGAAAGAAAAGTAAAAAATTCTCCATATATAGTCTTTGGAAAGAGGTATGTCCCTTTCTCAGTTGATGAGGCAAAAAATTACAGGGAAGTGGGATATGCTTCATGGTATGGATATGAAACCTTGAGACAAAAGGGTGGGCACATGACTGCAAATGGTGAATTATTTGACCCACACCAATTAACAGCTGCACATAAACTCTTACCCTTACCATGGTATGTAAAAGTGACTAATCTTGAGAATGGTAGGTCTATTATAGTAAGGGTAAATGATCGGGGACCGTTTGTTAAAGGAAGGATAATTGATTTAACAATTGAAGGGGCAAAACGACTGGGATTTTACAAAAAAGGAATAGCCAAGGTCCTTGTTGAATCAATTGTGGTAAAACAAGGATAAAGATACCTAGTGGGAATTTCGAGAAAATTGGAATTTTGTTAGTTCATTTATGTTTGTGAGGGGATTTATTTTTTCTTCAGAAAATTCAGCTACATATTTTGATTTTGGGCATATTATGGGAAAAAAATTAAGGGTAATTGCCTGTAACACTCTTTTGTCCTCACCAAAAGAGGGCCTTATAAAACCATTTAGATCAACTTCACCCCAAAAAACAGCCCTATCAGGAACAGGAACATCAAAATAGGATGAAATGAGGGCAGAACAGATCCCTAGATCCAAAGCTGGGTCTGATATCTTTATCCCTGCACTTATCTTTACATAGACATCTCTTTCATTAAACTTAAGAGATAACCTTTTCTCCAAAATGGCAAGTAGCAAATATAGTCTATTTAGATCAATTCCTAGAGCAGTGCGTCTTGGATTTTGTGAAAAGGATTTTGTAACAAGTGCCTGAATTTCAATAACCAGTGGTCTCTTACCTTCCATTGCCATAACGAGGGAGCTGCCAGGGGAAGATGGGTCCCTTGAAGTCAAAAAAAATGTAGAAGGGTCTTTTACAATTTTTAATCCACCTGTACCCATCTCTAACACAAGGATATTGTTACTTGGCCCAAATCTGTTTTTTGTAATTTTGATAATCCTAAATGAACTCAGTCTATCACCTTCCATGTATAAAACCACATCTACCATGTGTTCCAATAGCTTTGGACCTGCTATTTGCCCATCTTTTGTTATGTGGCTCACAATTAAGAGCACTATTTCCCTTTTCTTTGCCTCTTCATATAACTTAGAGGCAACTTCCTTTATCTGGGATACTCCACCCATAATACCAGGTGCTTCACTGGACTTTAGGGTTTGAATGGAATCTATGACAATAAAATCTGGGACATCTTTATGTCTTATAATTGATATTACAGGGGATACATCCTGGGTACAGAGAAGTTTAAATCTATCGTCGCAAACACCCAGCCTTTCAGCACGGAGTTTTAGTTGATAAATGGACTCTTCCCCAGAGACATAAAGCCCTTTGAGGCCAGATTTTAAAAAGCCAGATAGAAGTTGCATAAGAAATGTGGATTTTCCAACCCCTGGTTCCCCTGCAAGCAAAATCACACTACCTGCCACCATCCCCATACCCAAAAATTGATCAAATATGCGAGAGCCAGAGGTCAAAGATTTTATACTCTCTTCTGAAATTTCTTTTAAGGAGATTGGAGTGATTTTTGACTCATGAAGATTTAAATCTTCTTTAAAGGAAATATCTTCTACTTCTTTAATTGTTCCCCAGAGACCACATTTAGAGCACTGACCCTGCCATTTTACAAACCTGGCACCACAAGAAGAACAAATATAACCTTTTTTTTTCATTTTTACTTTTGTTCCACGTCCAGTGCCTGAACTACCTCAAGACCATATTCAGACACATTTTCTGGTGGATTATAGAACAAGATCATAAAATCTACACCCATACCAGGTTGGAGATTGGTATTTTTCATGAGCACGCCTACTTTTGAATTTAGCTCCTTTTCTAGGTGTTTCTTGGTCCACGACTGAAGTTGAAATAGGGATAGCTTATTTCCACAGAGAATGGTCTTTTTGGCAATTTCCTCTCCTTTACTGTCATATAGTGTTGCACGAATTTTTATAAGTTCCTTTGGTTTTTTAAATTTATTTACTGCCCTCCCCTGTATTACCAGTATCTTTCCAACTTTTTCATTATCTACAAAATACTGTTTTACATCTTCCAGATCAATCTTTTTCACAGATTCTACTGAAGTGGCATTGGTTGAAACCTGTTTTAACTCCTTCTTTGGGGAAAGAAATGGAAGCTTTTTAGATATTACTGGAAAAAAATACCATATGAATCCTGCCAACAAACCTATTACCACAACAGCTATAACAATCTTTCTAATTTTCTTTATACCCCCTATTCCATTTATATTAGATTTTTCCAATGAGAATTTCTCTTTAAGTGGTTCTTGTTTATCTTTTATTTCTTTTGTTTGTATGGATTCTTCTTTGTGCTTTTCCCCTTCTTCTTGTATAAGCTTACTTTCTGGATAAAAAATAAATATGTGTTCACACTTGGAGCACTTTAACTTTGTTCCCTCGGGATTTAACAACTCGTCCTTGACCTTATACTTTGTGTTACACTTGGGACACGATATAATCATGATCTGCTCCAAATCCTTTTAGACCTATTAGTCAGTTATTAGTTCATAAATGCATTTTAGATTTCTGTATTTTTCAGCACAATCAAGACCATAACCAACTAAAAAACCCCTTTCTATCTTAAAACCATAAAAATCAATATCAACTTCCATTTTTCTCCTTTCCACCTTATGGATAAGGGAACATATTTTAACACTAAGTGGCCCTCTGGCCTCAAGTACTTTTTTTAAATATGCTATGGTTGCGCCAGTATCAACAATGTCTTCAATAATTAATACATGCCTATTTTTTACAGATAGTTCCATATCTTTAGTAAACAAGACCTTCTCATCAGGGGAGGTCCCATCTCTATAGCTAGATAACCTCACAAAATCCACTTCCACGTCCAGGTCCATCTCTCTAATCAAATCTGAAAAAAATAAGACTGCTCCCTTTAGGACACATAGACAGATAAGGGGAGTAGATATGTCTCTGTAAATCCTGGAAATCTCCTCTCCAAGTTCTACTATCCTTTTTTTTATTCTCCTTTCTTCTACAACTGGTTTTAATCTATCCATTTAAGTTAAAACCTCCTGAAAAAATTGTTTACAGGTTGATTATCATGGCAATCTCATCGCAATTGTTTGGATATTTAGGACAATTAAAACAATCCACCCAGATCTTTTCATGAAGCTTTTTTTTATCCACTTCTTCAAAACCCAATTTTGCAAAAAATGACTCTTCATAGGTTAAGACAAAAACCCTATAAATACCTAAAGTCAAGGCCTCACTGAGACAAGCCTCAACTATCCTTTTTCCCCATCCATTTTTCTGGATTTCACTGTGCACTGCAACAGACCTGACTTCTGCAAGGTCTCTCCATATTATGGCCAGGGCTCCACACCCATACACCTTACCCTCTTGATTCACCACCACAAAAAAATCACGCACATTTGAATACAAATTGCTAAGGGACCTGGGAAGGAGTTTCCCCTGGTTTCCAAAGTCCAAGAGGAGATTGTATATCCCCTCTACATCGTGAATTATGGCCTTTCTTAAAATTAATTTATCCATATATTATTTTGAAATAAGCTCATCAATTATTTTTTTCAATTGACCATATTCCACATACCCTGAAAACTGCTTAGCAACCCTTCCATCCCTGTCATAAACTATGGTTGCTGGAATACCAAATACATTAAACATCATACTTATACTGGGATCAGAAGCCAAATAACATGGGTAATTTATTTTGTATTTGATTAAAAAATCAGAAAAATTCCCTTTACTGGAATCAAAAGAAACACCTAAAATTTCTAATTTATCAGAGTTATATTCCTTCCTCAAGTTAGTCAGCTCTTTTGTCTCTTTTTGACAATATGGACACCAGGATGCCCAGAAATTTACCACCAAAACCTTTCCCTTTGAATTTGCTATAATTGAAAAGAGATTATTAGAGTTGACCTCCACCACTGAGTTGGAATATGCTGAGGAGCAAGTTATGAAAAAAAAGATCAAACCAACACAAAATTTTTTAAAAATCATATAATATCTCCCAATGTGTGAGGATTATGACAAAAGCAATTAACGATAACCCAAGAGAAAAAGACAATCAAGCTTCAACTGGTGTAGACCCTGAAATTTTGACCTCTACAAAAAACAACCTGGACCCCACTTTACCCATACCATCAGCACCAAAAACACCTGCCATTCAAGACCCTGTAGCCAGGTATATCAGGGAAGTGATGAAATATCCAACACTCACTCCTGAGGAGGAACTGGAACTGGCCAGGAGGGTAAAGTATAAAAGGGACAAAGAAGCTGCTTTAAAACTGGTCACATCCCACTTAAGGCTAGTTGTAAAAATAGCAATGGAATTCCAAAGAAGGTGGATGCAGAACTTGTTTGAGCTCATACAGGAAGGTAATGTCGGTCTTTTAAAGGCAGTTGAGAAGTTTGATCCAGAAAAAGGAATTAAATTTTCCTATTACGCAGCCTTTTGGATAAAGGCATATATACTTAAATTTATCATGGACAACTGGAGACTTGTTAAGATTGGTACCACTCAAAATCAGAGAAAACTCTTCTACAACTTAAATAAAGAACGCCAGGAACTCCAGAAACTAGGGGTAAATCCAGATGCTGAAACCCTGTCAGAAAGGCTGGACGTAGATGAAAAAGAAGTGATAGAGATGGCCCAGAGGATGGCACATCAAGATCTATCATTGGATACTCCTTTTGGTAGTGAAGACTCAAACACAACCCATTTGGATATGGTTCCAGCATTAGAAGCTAGTATTGAAGAACACCTTGCAAAAAGGGAAATATCTCAGCAGTTAAAAGAAAAAATAAAAGAAATAGAGCCAAAATTAAATGACAAGGAAAAAGATATCCTTTATTTGAGATTACTCACATCTAACCCCTTGACCTTGAGGGAAATAGGTGAGAAATATGGGATCACAAGAGAGAGGGTGAGACAGATAGAAAATAGGCTGCTTCAAAAGCTAAGGGACCATTTTTCATCATCTATAAAAGATTTTTCAAAAGATTGGATTCATGAAGAATAAAATATTTGATACAGTAAAGGAAGAAACAAAGGCATATGCCTCTAAATTTAATTTAAGCTTCTATGATCACTTTGCAGCTGAAATATCTTATGCAAGACAACTTTTTTTTGATCACCCCTTAATCCTTAGATGTTCAGAAGATGTACTCCCTTTTTTGTATGATGATTTTGGGCATGGGGTTGAACATTCCAAAAAAGTTGCAATAGAAGCAGGGGCCTTGGTACTAATAGAGTGCTTTCACAGTGATACTATACAGTGCAGATATTTGGTGCTCCTTGCAGAGATGTGTGGTCTTATGCACGATATATGCAGGTTAGAACCTGACCACGCAACTGAAGGAGCACATTTAGCCCTGAAAATAATACAGGATTTCCCCTTATCAGACGAAGATAAAGAGGCCATTTTTTATGCAATAAAAAATCATGAGGCCTTTAAAGAGATAGATCCTCCACCAAATTCAAATGCCAAATTACTTGGAGATGTTTTATATGACGCTGACAAGTTCAGGTGGGGGCCAGATAATTTTACCACCACCTTATGGGAAATTTGTGACTACCAGGAATGGCCAATAGATAAGATAATAGAAAGATTTCCCAAGGGCATTGAAATTATTAAATCCATATCAAATACCTTTAGGACAGCTACAGGCCAGATTTATGGCCCAGAGTTTATTGAGGCAGGAGTTAAAATTGGAAACTTTGTATACCAAAAGTTGATAAGATTATGGAAAGAAGAAAAAAACTAGTTATTTTTATTTTAGTTGTGTTTTTGGCAGGATGTGGACTTAAAAGACACACATTTAATTACAAACCCACACCCATTGATATTGACGCATTATCTACCTACTATTATTTAAGATTCTTGGATTTTGCCAAACAAAAAAAATACAAAGAGGCACAGCAGTCCCTGAAAAAAGCCCTTAATTATAAAGCAGATCCTGAATTTTACATTGAATACGCACGTCTTCTAATATCCCAAAAAAAAATTAAAGAGGCAGAAGATATCTTAAAAGCTGGGTTACAAAAAAATCCAGGAAATAAAGAGTTGGTGTTTTTTTTATCAGACATATACATGTATCAGAAAGAACACTACAATGCATACTCTCTGTTAAAAATATACATAAAAGAACATCCAAATGACTATATTGCCAGGGAGAAGATTGCGGATATTCTATTTCAGGAAAAAAAATTTAACACTGCAATAAAATACCTATTGGAAATTCCCCAAGAAAAGAGAAGTTACAAAACCCATTTTATTTTAGGAAAATGCTACTTAAAAATAAATGACAGAAAAAAAGCAATATACCACTTTAAAAAGGCGACAAAATTGAATCCTAATTTTTTAAGGGGATGGGTTGAGCTGGCTTATTTATATGAACTTGAAAATGATTTAGTCTCAGCAGAAAAGATATATTCAAAACTCATATCCCAGGGATTTACTAACAAAGAATTGCTGCTAAGGTTAATTGAAATAGATATTAATCTTGGAAACATACACAAGGCATTTTCCATTGCACAGGATTATATATCTGATCCTAAGGATTTAATAGATGCAATAGGACTTTTTTTAAAGGAAAATCTATACGATCAAGCAGAGGAACTCCTTAAAACAATTGAGAACTTTAAAGACGAATACCCTAGAATTTCATATTACTATGCTCTAATAAAACTAAAAAAATATAAAGATGCTGAGAGTGCCCTTAAGTCAATTGACGAAATCCCCACAGATAGTGACATTTATTTAAATGCACTGGATCTAAAAATAAAAATATTGATAAATGAGAAAAAATATAATGCTGCAGAGAAAATTTTAGAAGAACAAGTAAAAAAACATCCAAATAATAAAAAACTACGAATTTTTTTAAGTGATTTATATGTGTTAAATAAAAAGTACAATGAGGCAAAAAGAATAATTGAAGAATCTCTAAAGCAAAATCCAGATGATTTAAACCTTCTATTTCAATTGGGTACAATCTATTACAAATTAAATAACATAGAGAGTTCTTTGTCCATCATGGAGAAGATACTAAAAATAGACCCAAATCATGCCTCAGCCTTAAATTTCATAGGTTATACACTGGTTGAAAAAGGGACAGATTTAAAAAGGGGGTATGAGCTAATAAAAAAGGCCCTTTTACTCGAGCCAAACAATGGATATTTCTTGGATTCCATGGCATGGTATTATTACAAAATAAAAGATTACCGGAAAGCGTGGGAATATATAAAAAAGGCCGTTCAAAATACAAAAATGGACCCCACAATATGGGAACACTACGGAGATATTGCCCTTAAATTAAAAAATTTTAAGGAAGCGAAAAAAGGTTATAAAAATTCCTTATTAAATGAGCCTGAAGACCCCTTAAAAATTAAGAAAAAATTGAATGCCCTTAAATAAAAAACACTATTACACCTTCCTGTATTAATAATATGGATTTTTTTAAAAAATCATTTATCCTCTTGTTATTTTTCTCTTTAAGCTCTGGTTGTGCAACATTTAAAAAAGATCACACCAAACCATCACCTGATGAACTCCTAAATAGATATAGGCTATCTGGGGAACAGGATAGATGTCAGGCATACAATATCCAGGGAATAATATATTATTTTTCCAAACATCAAAATTTCAGAGGGAGATTTTATCTAAAGGGAAATACTAGTTTTCCATGGATTATGGAAATAAAATCCCCATTTGGAACCCTATTGTCCATGATTGAAATAAAAAAAGACATAGTAAAGGTCTTTTCTATTAAAGAAAATAAAGTGTATATTTTAAAAAAACCCAGTGAAATATTTACTATTTTTGGAGTTAATGCCAATATACCTCCTGGGTTTTTATTAAAAGTATTGACTGGGGAGTGGAAAACATTTATCTCAAAACCAAAAAAAATTGAGGAAGTCAAAAACGGGGTCAAATACTATTTTAATGACCAGTTAGTCAAAGAGATGGAACTAGCCTATGACTTAAACAAAATCCTTATAAAAGGATGTGCAGGAGGGAGAATCGAAATTTTTAATAATTCAAAGGTGGTATTAAAAGACACCAATCTTGGGGAGCTAGTTTTTAAAATCAGGAAAAAAAATTGTTTTAAGGATAAGTTTAAATTAAAGGAACTGAACCTAAAAACACCGTTGAATGTTACCAAAGAGGTTATATTAAAGGGCAACACAACCCAAAACTAAAAAAGGAGTGAAATATGTCAAAAGAAAATGCATGTGCCAGCACCATGAAACCATCCTTGTTACAAACAATTCCCTTGAGTATTAAGGCAATTATCAGTGAAGTCCATTTTAACATTATAAAAGGTCTTAGAAAATGGGAAATAAAGGATTTGAAAAAAAGGCTGGATAGGGAATACCTTAATCTGGGAAAACTATATTATAATCTCAAGGAAGATGATGAAAATCAGCAAGAACAAATAGAGGTTGCCAAAAAGCAAATCGAATTCTTGGAGAGTGAAATAAGCTCACTTGAAAAGCAAATAGAGAACTTAAGGGATGAAATTATAAAAAAAAGGACTGAAGACCTCTAACACAAAGGGACTCCCCGACAAAATCGGGGAGCCAATTTTAAAGTACAGGGGAAAATATGGAAAAGAAAATCGTTATGGGATCGGATCATGCAGGTTATCCCTTAAAAGAAAATTTAAAAATTTTTTTACAGGGCAAAGGTTATGAGGTAATAGATGTTGGGTGTGATAAGGAGAACTCTTGTGATTACCCTGAATTTGCCTTTAAGTTATGTAAAAAGGTTGTGGAAGATTCTATCCTGGGAATCCTTATCTGTGGGACAGGGATTGGGATGTCAATTAGTGCAAATAGGGTAAAGGGAATTCGTGCTGCACTTTGTTTCAATGAATACATGGCAAAAATGAGCAGAAGGCACAATAACGCCAATGTCCTCTGCCTTGGGGCCAGGGTCATTGGAGAGGATCTGGCCCTAAGTATTGTGGAGGCGTTTTTGCAGGAAGAGTTTGAAGGAGGAAGGCACCTGAGACGGATTAATCAAATAGACTCCTTATAGATCATAAGGGGTCAAACTCTCATAACCAGTCTCTGTCACCAACACAGTCTGTTCAAACTGGGCAGAGAGGGATCCATCTCTGGTCACAGCCGTCCAGTTATCTGGAAGTATAACTAAGTCCCTTTTTCCTAGATTTATCATGGGTTCAACAGTAAAAACCATTCCAGGTACAAGCACTATTCCATGACCTTTTTTTCCATAATGGGGGATCTGAGGTGGTTCATGGAACTGGAATCCAACTCCATGACCCACCATTTCTCTTACCACTGAACATCCCTGTTCTTTTTCTGCATACTGCTGTATAGCCCATCCAATATCTCCAACTGTATTTCCAGGCCTTACCTGTGAAAGTCCCCTTTTTAAAGATTCCCTTGCAACATTTACAATTTTTTTTGCATCTTCTGAGACCTTTCCCACAAAAAAGGTCTTGTTGGCATCTGCATAATACCCATTTAATTTAGTGGTCACATCAACATTTACAATATCACTTTCTTCTAACACCCTGTCTCCAGGAATACCATGACAAATTACCTCATTTACAGAAACACATACGCTTTTTGGAAATCCATTATAATTAAGTGGGGCTGGTATCCCTCCATGGGCTATGGTAAATTCATGTACCAGTGTATTTATATAATCAGTGGTAATTCCAGGGCGTATCTTTGTTTCCACCATATCCAAAGTCTTTACAACTAACTCCCCTGCCCTCTTAATACCTAAAATATCTTTTTTTTCTTTCAGCCTGATCTTGTACTTTCTAAAATATAACTCCTTTAAGGTATTAAAGGACTGTTTAGATTTATCCTTTTTCATACAACACTTTTTGTATTTTAAACCACTGCCACATGGGCAGGGATCATTTCTACCTATTTTCATAACTTGCACTCCACAAATAAATAATTTAAATAGTTACTTTAAACAAAAGGAGGATGTGTGATAATTGACCTGCATCTCCACACAACCAGATATTCCCCCTGCTCTCATCTAAGCCCCCAAGAGGCATGTGCTTTAGCCATAGAAAGAGGCTTTGACGCAATTGTTATAACAGAACACCAGATACAATGGAATGAAAATGAAATCAAGGAGCTTCAAGACCAATTTCCCCAGATAAAGTTATATGCTGGACTGGAAGTCACCTTGCAAGAGGGGATTGACCTTGTAATCATTACAAAAAACAGAGGAATAAAAGTAGACTTTATGATTTCCTTTAATGAGCTACTTAATATCCCAGAAATTGACTTTTCAAAAAGCTTTATATTTGTTGCCCACCTCTTTAGATGGTCAAATGACTTAAGTATTGATGAAGAAAAAATATTTTCAAAAATACATGGTATAGAGCTAAACTCCATCAATATATTGATTAGTGGCTTTGATAAATTGAAAAATGGGCAATATAAACCATATAACCTTGATCTGTATAATGACGTAAAGAATAGATGGGACTTAATCGCTGTTTATAACACAGACAGTCACTCTTCCCTTTGTGTCGGGACCATTGGAAATCAAATATCTTGCAGCAAAATCCCTGGAGACGAAGAAGAACTTGCCCATGTTTTAAAAACAAAAAAAATTGAACAGTTCCAGAATACAAAAGTGTTGTCCAACTTTATGAAGAGATTTTGATTTTTTTAAAGAAATAGTTTTTCAGTAGACTATTCTTAAGGAGAAGTTATCTGTTTTTTGTGAATAATTATTGTGTTTTTCTACAACTTTCACCCACCAGATATGGGAGGTCTTTTATTGCTATATCTTTGTTATTTGCAACTAAGTGATATAAATCCTTTATTGTGCGTGCCTTGTTTCCAATTATTATCTGGTTATCTGGAATGGGAAATCCTTCTTCCTTTAAAGGGTGCTTACTAACTATAATTCTAAAGCTTTCATAAGCTGGATCAATATTGGGATATGCTGCCATTACAAGGGAGAGATTATGAATCTTTGGTGGTGGAAAGGTAATTTCACCTACAGGTAATGCCATTTCTTTAAATATGGAATTTGGCAATATCCTAACAACACTTCCATCAGCAGCTATATTAAAAATATACACATACATACCAGGCTGGGTATTGATCTTTATGTATGCTTTTTCTCCAGGTGAAAAACAGGCCTTATTTAAAGAGGCATCTAAAAAAATAGTTTTAGTTCCAATTTTTTCCATTTTGTTGTCTCTTAAATTACCTAATACCTGGGTGAGTAATATTGCATTTTGTAAAGGGACCTGTATGGAAAAATTTCTTGAAGTCAATATTTCAAAATTTTTTAGATTTATTCCCTTTAACACCATCTCTACTTTAACCATAGTTTTACATGGCTCAAGATAATAACTTCCCATAATAAGTACATCTACATTAAGATTATTTAGATCATCTCCAGATTTTTTTGTATCCTCAAATGATGTTATATCTTCCATTAAAATCCCCAGTTCCTTTCTGGATACTACCTTAATT
Source organism: Desulfothermus okinawensis JCM 13304 (assembly GCF_054654515.1). NCBI lineage: Bacteria > Pseudomonadati > Thermodesulfobacteriota > Desulfovibrionia > Desulfovibrionales > Desulfothermaceae > Desulfothermus > Desulfothermus okinawensis. The sequence goes on from NZ_BAAIEW010000017.1 coordinate 17,470, forward strand.
CCTTCAAGGTTTAGAGCTGTGGAAACTTTGTCCCTCCACAAATTTCCATATGCAGTAATATTAAAACTTTTTGCATCATATATATAAGTTATAGCCACCCGTTGATTGAATCTTAGTTTGCTTTTTAAATCTTTTGCAAAATCGCTGGCAGGACCTCCAAAGGCCACAATGGTAAATGTGGTTATAGATATAAAAGTTGCAAGAGCTAGATGGGGATATAAAAATAATTTCCTCACACATACCTCCCTATAAAGTCGCCTTTTTTATTCCACTGGAAATACAGGTATATCCCTTTTTCCCCATACCTCTGGAGACTGAGAAGGATCAGATGATACTTTCCTAATCCATTTTTTTAGGGGCATAATTAATTCATCAATCTCCACATAACCATCATCATTTTGATCTATGTTTGTAAGGCCTGATGTTGCCATTTGATATAGGGCTGAGATAAATGCAGAGGATTCTCCTTCCTTCTCTTTTACACTGGTTTTCCCGGGTTTTGTGCCAAATAATAGAGCCATGTCCTTGGGACCAGTTTCTTTTCTTATCAATACTGCAGGCTTCCACGCCAAGGGAACCCTGCATGCATCAATCATGGCAAGTTTTAATCCCCTGGCAAGGGATATCTTTTTACTTAATTCTCTTATGGATAGACCAGTCTCTTTAAGGTCTTCTTCAGAATCCACAGATGCATCCTTGGGAAGAAGGTAGAATTCTCCTTTAGTGTCAGTTATACCGTGACCTGAGTAATAAACAAAAACAAGGGCATCTTTTTTGGTTATATTGGAAAAGAAATTTCTGGCTCTATGTTTGATCCTCCCAAGTGAAGAATTCTCTAATATCATGATATTTTCATCTGGAACGCCTAAAAAACATGTGGCTAATTTTAAAAGGATTTGTTTATCGTGTTTAACAAATGTGAGTTCAGGTAATTCAGAGTAATTTGATATCAAAATAGCGAATAAATATCTATTTGGATAAGGCTTTACACAGTGATGTTTTGAAACTGGTGTAGAAACCCTTTTTATTCCATTTCCAACTGGAGTTTTTATTTTCAATATATCTTTGGAAAGGTTTAAATATTCTGGGGAAACAGATGTGTATCTTGAAGCAAAGAGATATTCTTCAGCATAAAAATAGGTGGGAAATATCTGTTTATTAAAGTAAAGGGATGATAAGTAGTTTCCCCTTTTTTGTAACAGAGTTGGAGCAGACTTTAAGGCAAGTTGGATTTGTCTTCTTGCTTCTTCTATCTGATTTGCTTTTGATAATACAAAACCATAGTCCAAACGATAAAAAGGATTTGTTGGATTCTGATAAACTAATGCCCTGAAATCTGTTAGGGCCTTTTCCCATTTGTTCAAATAACCAAATACTATCCCCCGATTTAAATAGGCAATGGTCATTTTGGGATCAATATTAATGGCAGATGTATAATCTTTAATGGCTAAATTATAGAGTCCTTTTTTGCTAAAACCAAAGCCCCTATTACAATAGGCCCCAGCATGATAAGGGTTTAATTTTATAGTATTTGAATAGTCTTTTATGGCAAGATCATATTCTCCTTTTTCTCCATATGCAAAACCACGCCAAAAATAGGCTCGCTCGTATCCTGGATCTTTTTTGAGCACAAATGAAAAATCCCTAATTGCTAAATCATATAATCTCTCATTAACATATGCAAATCCTCTATTATAATAGGCATCTTTGTTATTGGGATTTAACTTTATAGCTTTAGTATAATCTTTTATAGCAAGATCATATTCTTTTTTTTCCCCATAGGCCCATCCCCTATTATAATAGGCTGGAGCATAATTTGGATTTAGTATTATAGATCTTGAATAATCTTTTATAGCAAGATCATATTGTTTTTTATATCCATATGCAAGTCCCCTCTTAAAATATGCATAATAATCATAGGGATATAAATTAATTGCCTTAGTACAGGCAGAAATGGCCAGATTATATCTAGCCCTATTATTGTAATCATAACACAATTTTACATATTCTTTTGCTTTATTTTCATTACTAATTGAATATGCCTGTAATATTGAACAATTGATAAATAAACTTATGTTTAATATAAAAACAAAAATATATATCATCTTAATTTTCCATTTAAATTTAATAGCATACGAAAATTATTAACTATTATTTTTTAAACCATTTCATTATTTTTTTCAATAACTAAATTTACAAAAAAAGTATAGTCTGTTTCACTATTTTCCATTAAATTTTAACCGAACAAAATACCCAATTGTAGCTAGTAATATATAACATCTTCTTAAGATAAGTTGTTTTTTTGGGATAGTTACTATTTTATTCAGTAAAAAAATCAGTTTTCAATCACAGACTTGAACTATTCACACAATTCCTTTAATTTTGATTCGTTCAATTGTTATCTTTTTATGATATTATTTTCAGAGTGAGTCAGTAAAAGTCTATTGGTTCAATGGTATCAGCTGTCTAACACAATTTAAATAAATTAACCAAAGTTTGAATAAACTTGGATTAAAAAGAGAGAAATAGTCTTTTAACACCATTAAACTATATTACTCAGCAGGAGGTCTAAAATGGATTTAAAGCCAAATTGCGCAGCATGTTCAATAGCCTTATCAGAAAGGGTTTGTCGGAGAGATACAGGAGGAAAACATCCCAAAAATTGTCCAACAATCACAAAAAAAGATCTGATTGAAAAAAGTTTAAGGGAATACAAAAAAGAAGATATCTACATCCTTGCACAAAATGCCTCCCTCCAAGAAGCAGAAGGGTATGGGAACAAAGAGCAAGGATATGATAAAGTAATACCCATAAAACCTAGGATTTTAGAAATAGCAGAATATGCAAAAAAGATGAAATTTAGGAGGCTTGGCATAGCATTTTGCGTGGGCTTAAGGGAGGAGGCCAAGGTTGTAGAAAAATTTTATTCAGACATGGGATTTGATGTTGTATCTGTAGTGTGTAAAGTTGGGGCAGTTCCCAAAGAGACCATTGGCATCTCAGATAATGAGAAGATTGCAATTGGTAAGTTTGAATCAATGTGCAATCCCGTTTTACAGGCAATGGTGCTTAATTCAGAAGGGACAGATCTAGATATACTCCTTGGTCTATGCGTTGGTCACGATACATTATTTTTAAAATATGCAAAATCCCCTTGTACTGTCCTTGCTGTTAAAGACAGACTACTTGGCCACAATCCCCTTGCTGCAGTTTATAATATTAATAGCTATTACAGATATTTGAAGAATATAAATAAATAAGCAAATATAGGAATAGAGTAGTCTACCTGGCTCCAAATAGTGAAGGCAGCCACAGGACCAATCGGGGAAACCCTATTAACAAAAAGACAAGTATTGTGAACACAGGGAGGAAATAGACTACCCCTTTTATGACTCTGGCAATACTTAATTCCTGGTCCATGGCAGAGACTATGAACACATTGATCCCCACAGGAGGGGTAACTGCACCCATGGTCGTTACCAATGTAATCCAGACACCAAACCAGATGGGGTCATATCCAAGGGACCTTGCAATTGGGAAAAAAATTGGGATTGTAACAAGGAGCAAGGCTAGTGCATCCATTATTGCTCCACCAATCAAATAGATCAAAAATATAAATCCCATTATAGTCCACGAGGGAAGTTTTAGTCCTGCCACATATGAGGCAGCGTCATATGGAATTCGCGAGATGGTCAAGAAACGACCAAAGATTACTGCACCAAGTATAATTATGTAAATCATACAGGTAATCTTTAATGTATCATAGATTGCCTTTGAGAAACCTCCCATATCTAAATCCTTCCTGAAGATACTGATTAGAAGGGCCAGGGTTGAACCAGCGGCACCAGCCTCACTTGGAGTAAATATACCAAAGCTCAGACCTCCCATAACAAGAGAGAATAATAAAAATATTTCCCAAAAACCCAATATTGCCCTTAGCTTGTCTTTTACCATGGTGGACTCAGTGGAAGGTCCCAGGTCTTTATATATGTTACAGATTATGGCCACAGCGAGTATAAATCCAATGGTTAGCAAGATGCCTGGGATAATGGAACCTAGAAATAAAACACTTATTGATTGTCCAGTTTGGAGCCCTATTATAATGAGCACCACACTGGGCGGAATCATTACCCCAAGTGTGGCCCCTGTTGCTACCACTCCTGCACTAAAACCAAGGTCATAATTATATTTTTTCATCTCAGGCAAAGCCACAGTGGCCATGGTAGCTGCAGTGGCTGTATTGGATCCGCAAATAGCAGCAAATCCTGCACACGCAAGGATAGTTGCCATGGCAAGGCCACCTCTTATTTGTCCAAGGAGTATATTGGCCCACTTATACATTCTCCTATTTACACCTGAATAAAAACATATTTGCCCCATCAATATGAACAAAGGGATTACCGTTAGTCCATAAGAAGAAAATACCTTCCACGTCTCCTCACCTACCATGCCAACTGCTGCATTAAAATTTATACACACCCAAAACCCCAAAAACCCCACAATCCCCATTGCCAACCCAACTGGGATGGGAAGCAAAAACATAATAAGCAAAAGTAATACTATTCCATAAATACCTATGAGTGAAAAATCCATAAGAACACCTACATTACTTAATCCTAGTTTATCAAAATATAGGGATTAACATATTATTATAATTTTAATTTATCTGCCTATTCCATTAACTCGTGAGTCTCAAGCTCTGATGTGTCTGTGTATGTGATCTGTGTCTGTGGTCTGTAACTTCCATATACACACACATACACTCACACTTTCACATACACCCTTCATCCCTCTACCTTTCACTAATCACCTGCTCCATAACCCAATCAATAAGCAGAGCTAAAGAAATAGGCATATATTTTTTTCCAAAATCTCAAGAAAATAAATACAATTAAAGCCAAGACCCCAATTAAGCACAAAAAAATTACAGGATAAAATGGGATCCTCAAGGTCTCAGAGAGTTCTCCAGAATCTTTTATTAAGAGCCCAAGCTGAAAGAGCTTAAAACAAACAAGGGACCAAAATCCAATTGATAAAATTAAGGTCACTACATCTAGTATTGATTTTATTTTCTTGGGCATTTTTTCATACAGGAGTGCCACTTGAATATGACCTCCCTTTGCTTCAGTTTCTGCAAGGGAGAGGCTGCAAACCATGGCGCCTAAAAAACCCAATAATTCAAATGTCCCTTTTATGGGATGGCCAAACAGCCTGAAAATAATATTAAAAGAGGCCACAAGCATCATTGAAAGTAAAAGCAGTCCACCTAAAAAGTTAAGTACATAGTTTATCTTTTTTATTGTCTTCATAATTTTATATGTATTTTTATTTTGGTTATGGGTAACAGGGATGGGAAGAGATACCATATTGCTGTTATCCCATCCCTGTTAACTCTAACTAATACTCATATTTTGCTTTAAGTCTGTACACATCTTTTAAAACTTTATCAGCAGGAATAGAGGATTTAGTGGCCATTTTTTTCCATTCTACTATTACTTCCTCACATAGTTTTTTAGATTTAATTGTATCCTGTTTTGAGAAATGAAAAAGCTTTGCATTGTATTTTTGTTTTGCAAATTCAATTGCTTCCTTGACATGATTATCCATATATTCCCCTGTCCAGGATGCCTGTTCCCTGGACATGGAGTCAATCACATCTTTAACATCTTTAGGAAGTGAGTTCCATTTTTGTTTATTCATTATCACTGCAAAGGGATACACCTGAAAAGTAGTAATGGTTTCATATGGACAATAGGCAGCAAAATTCAAGTCCTTTAATACCTCTAAAGAAGATAACAGCCCCTTAACAATCCCTTTTTGGATGGCTTCTGGGGTCTCAGACATGGGCATTGACACAGGCGTTGCCCCAAGAATCTCTAAAATCTTAGATGCAGTGCCAGATGCCCTGAGTTCTAGACCCTGTAAATCCTTTAAAGACCTAATTGGAACCTTGGACATGATATTTGACGGTGCAGACGTAAAAAGCGTAATTACTTTTACTTTTGAAAATTCTTTTGGCCGATATTTCCTGTATATCTCCCAAAGCACTAATGACGCAGTCTTCGCATCCTTAAAGCCAAGTGGTAGTCCAATAACAGTAGTTAAAGGAAAGACCCCTGGCTGATAAGCCATACAAAGGCAACCAATATCAGCCTGGCCCTGTATAACTCCCCTAAACATGTCCTTTGCACCGAGCAATGTCCCCCCTGGAAATGTGAGGACATGAACCTTATGGTTAGTCCTTTTTTCAACTTCCTTTTTCCACCTCTCCATCTGAATACACGGAAAAGTGGATGCTGGAGGAAAGTTGGCATAGGTTAGTTGGATGGAACCTGCCCTACATAAATTGGGTAGTGCCCCACTAAATAGGAACACAAAACAAAGTAATGTTACAAGTAATCCTTTTTGTCTCATAACTGCCTCCTATTTTTTTGATTAAAAAAAAGGCCGCAGACTTTGTTTTGCCTGCGGCCTTTGACCTCTTTTTCTCTTTTTTTATTAAAAAACATCCAGGCCAGACCGCACCTCTCCCCAGAAACGCCACCACCAATTTAAATTCCATGTATAGGAGATAGATGCGACTATGACCTTCATGACATGAAAATTTATGGGACAAGATCCCATTTGTCAAGACCTTTTTGAGTTATCCTATAAAAGGACCTTTTTTACCTTTGTGTTAATACAATATTGGTGGACCAGGATTTTTTAATACAAAATTATTTTAATTATATTATTTATGTTATCTTTTTTATAAAAGTAATATTTTTTTCTTGCAAATTAAAAATTTTTATTTTAGTAATCCATTCCAGACATAAGAAGATAACTTATGGACAAGTATAAAATACTCCAGTCAATTAATCTTGACCAGATTGAATACATTCAGAAAAAAGTAAAAGTAAAACTGGACCCTAAATCAAGGCTACCTAGATGGTTTTTCTTTGAAGATACTTGGCATTGGATAAACGAGGTCATATTAAGGGTTAAAACATGTCATGATTTTCCAATAAATGGCTTTATTGTGAGGTCCAATGGACAGGTATACTTCTTATATTTTCATTTTTTTAATTTTTTAAAATCAAAGGTATTTAATGAAGGAAATTGGGTGCTTAGCTATAAGGTATTGGTTCATAATAAAATTTTTCCCAAAAAAGAGGTAAACATGCTGGTCAATATGATATTAAAGAGGATAACAGATTTTCACGGACACCTATGTCCAGAACTTGTTATTGGAGCAAAATTTTGTGAGTATGTTATGCAACTTATTAATCAAAAAGGAGAAAAATATAGTAATATATTTGTTGTATCTGAAAATTCTACTTCAGCAGTGGATTCAATTCAAATTTTGCTTGGTACAACAATAGGTAATCAACGTTTAAAAATATTTGATACAGGCAAGCATAATTATTATCTATATTTTATAAATTATATGGAAGCATTCAAATTTTCATTTAAATATATGACAATAGCAGATGATTCTAATTTTATTCAAATTGAAGAAAAGATATTAAAAAATATTGCAACAATGGATGATATCTTAGAATATCAAGAAAAAATTGCCAACAAAATTGTAAAATTAATAAATAAAGCACCACGCTATTTATTTGATATAAAAAGAATCCCATGGAAGGAACCAGAATATGAACTAGCTGGTTCATATGGAATATGTTCTAATTGTAAAGAATTAGTACTCAGGTCAAAATTAATTTATTATAAAAATAGATTTTATTGTAATAGTTGTATAAATAAAATTAAATGTGATTTAACTTGTTTAAATGTACAATAACGATATTAATTATCTACAGAAGTAAAATCAACTTCCCTGACCTCTTCAAATGGCCTTCTTCTAATCCTATGTGGAAGGGCTAATTGAAGCGCCAAATCAACATCTTCTTCTTTAACTACGTCTCTGCCATTAAAAGCTGCCAGCGTTTTGGCAGTCTTATATACAATTATATCACCCCTATGTCCGTCAATATTTAAATTAATACAGGTTTCTACTATTTTAAATAATAAATCCTCCTTCATCCCTACACTGAAATAAATTTCCTTTGCCCTTTGAATCTTATTTTTTAGTTCAAGAGAGGCTTTTTCCCATTTTTTTATAAATTTTTCTGGTCCTTCTTCAAACTCAGATCGTCTTCTCATAATTTCTATCCTATCTTTTGGGTCCCTTACTCCTTTAACATGCACACATAGTCCAAATCTGTCCAGGAGTTGAGGTCTTAACTCCCCTTCTTCAGGATTCATTGTTCCAATTAAGACAAACCTAGCTGGATGAGAAAAGGATATGCCTTCCCTCTCAATTGTGTTTACTCCCATAGCAGCTGCATCTAGCAAAATATCTACTATATGATCGTCTAATAAATTTACCTCGTCCACATACAAGATACCTTTGTTCGCCTGGGCCAGTATACCGGGTTCAACCCTCTTTTCCCCAGTTTTTAAAGCATGCTCTAAATCCAGTGTACCTACTACCCTATCTTCAGTTGCACCAATGGGCAGGTCTACAACATTTACAGGCCTGGATATAATCTCCAGATTTTCACCTCTTAATCTTAATTCTCTGCACTTATCATTAAAACACCCCTCACAAACATCCATTGAATCACTGGGTGATATTTGAAATGGACAATCTTTTATTACTTGGATTTCTGGGAGTATGCTGGCAAGGGACCTTACTGCCGTAGATTTTGCAGTGCCCTTTTCTCCCCTAATCAATACACCTGATAAGGTAGGATTTATAACGTTTAAGATCAGTGATAATTTCATTTTCTCCTGACCTACTATTGCCACAAAGGGATATAATCTTTTTTTCATAATAGCTCCTTGCCTGTTATATTCAATAAATTTTCTGCCTTTAAATCTTCAAGTTTGTAATGAATACCATTTAAAAAATAAGCCAGTTTCTTTGCCATTTCAAAATTCATTATTCCAGATTTCTCTGTGTCCACTACAAAAAATTTTGTATCCTTAAACTCAGAGCCAAGCTTTTTTGCCATTAAAAAAGTCTCCTTAATTGGATCATCAAAATATCCCAGTGAAACATTTGCCCTACCATCTGTTATAAGGATAACAATTTTCTTCAAAGTAGGATCTTTTATGTTTTGAAATGTCAAGAAACGAAAGGTCTCATACAATCCAGAAGATAAAGGGGTCCTTCCTCCAACGGGCAGATCAGATAAATATTTGCCAGCTAGTTCAACTGAATTAGTTGGAGGCAAAATCAATCTCCCCCTATCCCTGTTAAAGGTAATCATGGCCACCTTGTCCCTCTTTTGATAGGCATCTAAAAGTAATGACATTATTGCCCCTTTTGCTGCAGACATCCTGGCCATGGCACCCATTGAACCACTGGCATCCACTAAAAAAAGTATAAGGGTTCCTATCTTTTTCTCCCTAATTTTTTCTCTCACATCTTCCTTATTAATTATAATAGCAAGATTTTTCTCACTCTTTGTCTTTCTTTCTAATTGATATGGAGCCGCTGCCCTGATAGTTGCATCCAGGGCAATGTCATTTTTATAGGATTTCATTTTAGCACTTACATAACGCCCTGCCCTTGCCCTGGTCTTTGAGGTGGCCCTTTTCCCTGACCCTGTCCTAAATCTTCTATCCTTAAAAGGTAAAAGTTTCTTGGGTTTAAATGTCTCACCTATTTTAAAAATCTTTTCTAATAACTCACCATTTTTAGTTTTTATATGATCTCTTGTTTTCATTTCTGGCTTTATATGTTCATTATCTGTAGAGGTTTGATTTTTGTGTTTGTGAGTTTTAGATTTATGTCTCTCTTCCTTATTATTCCTGGATTTAGACTCATTGTTTTTTTTCTGAGGACTCTTTTTTTGCTCCTGCTTGTTTGTAGCCATTCTTTTTCTATGCTCCAAGACATAAGGAGCCATCTCCATTATATGGCCTTCTTCTACCTCTTCTTTAAAATTCAAGGCTGCATCTGCCTTTGCAGCCTGCTCTAAAATAATGTCGGCCCTATGGCCTGCACAATTTTGTTCCACACATAAATTTGATATAAGTATCCTCAGTTTATTTGATATTCTTACCCGTGGTAGGATAGATTTAGCCTTTGTTATCTGGTTCATATATTTTTTATTCAAAGGGGAAAATGAATCAAAAAATCTAATTGGATTTCTGTCAAATCCCTCCCTTCTCAATACTGTTTCAACCCTTTGCTTTGGGTCTCTTAGTCCCTTTACCTTAACACAAAGTCCAAACCTGTCTTTAAGTTGAGGTCTGAGATCACCTTCTTCAGGGTTCATGCTGGCAATTAAGGTAAATTTCGTAGGATGTGTTACAGATATGCCCTCTCTTTCAACTATGTTTACTCTGGATTCCAGGACATCCAATATAATGTCCACAATATGGTCAGGGAGTAAGTTTATCTCGTCTATGTACAAGACTCCCCCATTAGCACGGGCCAAAATCCCTGGCTGGAAACTTACCATTCCTGATCTTAAGGTTTTTTCAAAATCTATTCCCCCAACCACCATATCTTCAGTGACATTAAGGGGCAAGGTAAGTACAAAAGGCCTTCTTTTTATCTTCTTTTTTTTGCAAGAACAAAAAGAACACCCCTTACAATAATATTCATCCTTTGGACCTAAATTAAACAAACAACCCTCAAACACCTCAATATCAGGCAAGATATCATAAATGGATCTAACTATAGAGGACTTACCAGTTCCCTTTTCTCCCTCAATAAGCACACCATTAACCAGGGGATTCACTAAACTGACTAGAATGGCTTTTTTTAGATCATCTTGCCCCACAATAGCACCAAAAGGAAAATTCATCTTCTGTCCTCCTATAAAATTTTTATTTATATAACTACATACATATTGTCAATTAAATTTTTATTTATAAGTAATATTTATTCTTGACATAATAACATTATTTGCTACTCTCACACAAAAAATAATGGGAGGAGGAAGAAATGAAAAAATTATTTGCTTTTCTTTTATGTTTTTTTTCATTTTGTATTAACATATGTTATTGTCAGTCTGACAAAAACTCCTACAATTTAGATGAAATAGTAGTCACTGCTACCAAAACCAAAAAGGAAATTTCTAATGTTCCTGCAAGTGTTAGTGTTATTACTTCAAAGGACATAGAATTAAAAGAAATGCATAGCATAGATGATGTATTAAATGACCTGCAGGGTATTTATTTTAAGAGGTCAAAATTCTTAATGGACTCCACTGCAGGTATAAGAATGAGAGGGTTTATGGGAGACAAATATGTACTTATAATGATAGATGGCCTTCCTATAAATGACGCTTATACTGGTGGGGTTAAATGGGATGACATTCCTATAGATTCTGTTGAAAAAATTGAAATAATAAGGGGCCCAGGCTCAACACTTTATGGTGGAAATGCCGTTGCTGGAGTTATTAACATTATCACAAAGACCCCAAAAAAATTCAACTTTCAGGCAAAAGGTGGTTTGGGAACATATTCAACAAAAAAATATTCTGTTTTAGGTGGAGACAAAATTTTCCATAAATTGAGTTTTATGATCGGGTTTGAAGGAGAGGAAACAGATGGCTATCCCACTACAGTGGTAAAAAAAAGCATCAGAACTGGGACAGGAAACGTCAGTGGCGGATATTTAATGAATGATAAATATGGGCATCCCAAGTACTGGGTTGTTGGAAATAAGGGAGATAATGGTGCAAGAAGAAATGTCATTACTGGAAAATTAAAATTTGATTTGTCAGAAACAGGGAAAATATCTTTTACAACAATAAATGGTATATATAAATATGACTATGACAAACCCCATACCTATATGGGAACCTATGGTAGTACATCTACCTATGCCATTGCAGGGGAGGACAAAAAGGCACAGTTTAAACCGTATGACTTTATATCTTATACAGGTATAGGGAGAAAAGAGACAGGTGCCTATACATTATCATATGAAGATATTTTTGGGAACCTCAATTTTTATTCCCAAGTCGGCTTGGTAAAGACTGAGGACAAATACACCCTTGCAAAGGGGTCATCCTTAAATTTCTACTATGATTCTCCTGGAAAGTTATCTATTACTAAAACCAGGGCATGGTTTGGGGAGATAAGGGGATCTTTTCATTTATTTGAAAAACACACACTCACCATTGGTACTTCGTACAGGACTGATGATGCAGATACCAATGAATATCCCATACCATTTTACAGGAGTTTTGATCATCACGAAGAATGCACATTCCATTCTGGAGGAGAGTCAAAGACATGGGCATTATATCTTCAAGAAGAATGGGATTTGCTAAATAACCTTACCATTTATCTTGGGGCAAGATATGATTGGTGGAAGGTGTTTGATGGATATTCAGGTAAACCCAACCTAGAAGAAAAATATAAGAGCAATACAGATTCTCATGTAAGCCCCAAAATATCTCTAGTATATAAACCCTTAGAAAATACTGTTCTAAGACTTTCTGCAGGCAATGCCTTTAGACCACCAACAATATATGAACTATACAGGACATGGCAGTGGTGGAGTACCACTTATCAAAGCAATCCCAATCTTAAACCTGAGACCGTGTGGACCTATGAAGCAGGGGTTGAACAGTATCTATTCAATAAAAAGACAAAACTAAACATTACAGGTTATCTAAATCACATAGACGACCTGGTATACACAAGGATAGAGGGACACAATAAAATCAGGACCAATGCAGGTAAAGGAAGGACCTATGGTCTGGAGACTGGAATAAACCACAAGTTATTTCCATGGATGAATATATGGACCAATTTAACTCTCACCAATGCAAAAATAACAGACAACCCTGCAGATCCAGAAAGTGAAGACAAAAAAGTGCCAGGTATTCCTACCACAACATGGAATTTTGGGATAGATACAAGTTATAAAATTATTAAGGCCTCATTAGAGGGACGCTATTTCAGTAAAATTTACACAGACGACCATAATAAAGATAAAGAAGAAGGAGTATACGGAACATATGAACCAGCCTTTTTGATGGATGGGAAAATAATTATAACACCCATAAAACATATGGAAGTCTCTCTTAGCGTGGATAATATACTAAATAAGAGGTATTATGAATACTATAAAACCCCTGGCAGGATATGTCTGTTCGAAATTACTTATCGTTATTAGCTTATTTTTATTTACTTGCATATGGAATATAACTTCCTTTGCAAAGACCATAAAGGTCATAGACTGTTTGGGTAGGAAGATAGAAATATCCCTCCCCATAAAAAGGATAGTAGTACTAAATTCAGACGCACTGGAGGTTGTTCGCTTACTCAATGCAGAGGATTTAGTTGTAGGAGTCTATTCAAAAATCACCAAAGAACCTGAATTCTGGGGCAATTTAGTAAATCTTCCTAAAGTGGGAAACTGGAATAGTGCAAATTTTGAAAAAATAGCAATTTTAAACCCAGACCTTGTGATTGCATATGGCACAAACCCTGGTCCTGAGTTGGATACCAAGCTCAAAACATTGCATATTAGTTTACTCAGGTTGAATTTTTACAAAATAAATACATTCAAAAAAGAATTAATCACCATAAGTAATATATTGGACAAAAAAAGAGAAGCAAAAAAGTTTTTAGAGTGGTATGAAAAAAAACTAAAATTTGTAAAAAATAAATTGCTCAACACAAAAAACAGACCAAAGGTCTATGTGGAATCCTATAATGATTATATAGCATCAGGTCCAGGATCTGGAGCAGATGAGATGTGTAGTATTGCAGGTGGATATAATATTGGCAGGGAGTTTAATATCCCCTATCCCCATGTTAGTCCAGAATGGATCGTGTCACAAGACCCAGAAATTATAATAAAACCTGCAAGTTGGGGGAAAGGATATTCCCGGAAAAGTAAAGATTTTTTTAATAAAATAAAAAACAATATCATAAATCGACCTGGTTTCTTTTTAACTAAGGCAGTTAAAAATAATAGGGTCTATGTTATAGATAGCTCAATATGGTGTGGACCAGAGGCTATAATTGGCATTGGGTATTTAGTAAAGTGGTTTTATCCAACTCTTTTCCAAAAATTTGATCCTTCTTTATGGCATAAAGAGTATTTAGAAAGGTTTCAAAAAATTCCGTACAAAGGATACTATGTATCAAATTAATAAAACACATCCTATATCTTACATTAAAGATATCAAAAAAAAATATATTATAATATTTATATCAATTTTATTACTATTTTTATTTATTTTAGTATCAATTTGTATCGGTCCAGCAAAAATAGCTATACATGACATAATAAATTTTAATACAAGGACAGCTACAATTATATGGATGTTAAGGCTGCCTAGGATAATTACAGGTTGTTTAGTGGGTGTTGGACTTGGCATATCTGGATGTATTTTACAATCCATACTCAAAAATCCTCTAGCTTCCCCATATACATTGGGGATTGGATCAGGAGCAGGTTTTGGTGCAGTACTTATGATTATGTTATTTGGTGGATATAATAAAGATATGGTTGTATTGGGAAGTTTTGGTTTTTCCATATTATCTACATTATTTATTATATCAATTGCCAAACTAAAAGATGATTCCACAGAAACATTAATACTCGCAGGAATTGCCCAGATGTTTTTGTACTCATCTCTTATATCATTTTTCCAATACATAGGCACTACTGATCAGGTACATGAGATAGTGTTCTGGTTCTTTGGGAGTCTAGCCAAACCAGGATGGAGAGAAATCTCTATTGCCAGTCTTATGATACTATTGCCAATTCCTTTTTTTATATATCATTTTTATGACTTTGACATCTTGACCGAAGGGGACGAAATAGCACAATCATTTGGTGTAGATGTAAAAAAAATACGATTTTTTTCCATAGTATTAACATCAATTATTATATCTGCATCAATATGCTTTACTGGAATAATCGGTTTTGTGGGACTGGTTGCTCCACACATTACCAGGATGTGCATTGGAAATGACCACAAATTTTTGATCTTGGGATCAGCTATTAACGGCGCAATTATTGTTATAATTGCAGATATGTTGGGTCAAATAATCTGTGCCCCTGCAGTAATGCCAATCGGTATTATGACTTCTTTTATAGGCGTACCCTTTTTTATGTACCTTTTAATTAAAAGAAAAAAGACCTATTGGTAATGATTGAACTAATTAATATAAGTTGCGAGTATAATAAAAAACATATCTTAAAAGATATAGATCTAAAAATTGTTCCTGGGGAAATTATAAGTTTGGCAGGTCCAAATGGTGCGGGAAAATCTACTTTAATAAAATGTATTATGGGACTAATCAAGCCTTTATCTGGAGATATATTAATAGACAATAGATCAATATCAAATCTATCAAAGAAAAATATTGCCCAGAAAATAGCGTACGTGCCTCAATATAATCATATAAAATTTCCAGTAACAGTGTTTGAAATGGTACTCAGGGGAAGAAAACCGCATATTAACTGGAAACCAGATAACACAGATATTGATAAAGCAGTGTTAGTACTGAAGGATATGGGACTTCTACACCTTGCATCAAGGGACATTAATACCCTAAGTGGTGGTGAGCTTCAAAAAATATTATTGGCAAGGGCATTTGTTCAAAATACACCTTATATCTTACTAGATGAACCTATAAATAATCTTGATATATATCATCAATTGGACATTATGCATATCTTAAAACAAAAGGCAAAAAAAGACAAGTTGGGAATTTTAATTGCTATACACGAATTAAATTTGGCTATTAATTATACAGATAAAATTTTAATTATAAATAAGAAAAAAGTATTTAAACAGGGAAAACCAATAGATGTATTAAATAGAGAAAATATCAGAGAGGTATATAAAATAGATGTAAATATATATAAATCTGAAGATTATACCATTATACATCCATTAAAAAGGAGTAAGCAATGAATAAAATTACCATAACCTCAATTATGTGGAGTTCTTATGTGCCTTCTTTTATATCTGCTTCAAAAAAAATTCCTTTTATCAATCTGCACATCTTTTCACATAAACAAATAACAGAAGATTTAGATGCACTAGATAAATTCCTTAAATATTCAAAAGAGTCAGATATTGTTTTTCTATACCTTACTGATGATGGATTTTGGGACAATATATATGAAGAGATGACAAAACAATCTCAGGGTAAGCTTATTATAAGCACTTCTTTTGATCCCATAAAATGGGGCAAGGGAGCAAATGTAGATGTAGATGTATGTGCCAGGGCTTATGAATATATATCAAATGGAGGTGAAGAAAATTACAAGAGACTCCTCATATATCTTGCATCGCTACTAGATAAAAACATCATTTGTGAAGAGCCCTCCCCCATGCCTTATCAGGGTATTATAAGGCCTCCGGATACTGAGGTATATTCAACTTATGAAGAATACTTAGAAAAATATCCCAAGAAAAATAGTCCTACAGTTGGCATACTGTTTTCCAGAAATACCTTTATAAACAGTGACAGAATAATAGAAGAAGAACTAATTTTTCAACTGGAAAAGCAGGGTCTAAATATTTTGCCGGTATTTAGTCATTGGGTTGTAGATAAAGATGCAGGGGCAATTGGTCCTATTGAAACTGCCAAAAGGTATTTCTTTGATAGGTCAGGAAATATAAGAATCTCTGCACTTATAAATATGCAATTTTTCTTTATGGGCAGGGAAGATAAATCCAGTGAAGTTGCAAACGAAAGTGTAAATTTTTTTAAAAAACTAAATATTCCTGTATTTAAGCCTGTTATATCTTACTCTTTGACGCCACAAGAATGGTATGAAAGCCCACAAGGTCTAATATCAGATGTGACCTTTGGTATTGCAATGCCAGAATTTGAAGGGAATATTGAACCAATTATTATAGGTTGTAGTGAAAAATTTTCAGATAAACAAACAGGTAGTTCTTATGAAAAAAGATATGCATTAAAAGAAAGGATTGAACACGTTGCCAAAAGAGTAGCAAGATGGGTAAGGCTCAAAGAAAAGCCAGTTAATAGGAGAAAGGTTGCATTTATTATCCATAAAAATGAATGTGCAGGATTAGAGGCCACCTTGGGAAGTGCTGCAGGACTGGATAGTGGAGAGAGTATTGTAAGGATAATGAAACTAATGAAAGAAAAGGGATATAAGATTGATAATATCCCGAATACAGGAGAGGTCTTATTTAAAGAGATCCTGAACAAAAAAGCAATAGCTGAATTTCGCTGGACCACTGTGGACGAAATCATCTCCAAAGGAGGCTATTTAGAATTAATACCAACAAAAATTTATAATAAATGGTTCAATAAACTTTCCCTTAAGGCCCAAAAAGATATTGTAAATGCCTGGGGAGAACCACCAGGAAAGGAATTAAACGGGGTTCCTCCCAGTATGGTGTATGAAGACAAATTGGTTATTACAGGGTTACAATTTGGCAATGCAGTGGTAATGATGCAGCCCAAGAGGGGGTGCGCAGGATCCAGGTGCGATGGACAGGTGTGCAAGATACTCCATGATCCTGACATACCTCCTCCACATCAGTATATTGCTTCGTATATGTATCTGGATAAGATATTTAAAGCTGATGTTATAATCCATGTTGGTACCCACGGAAATCTAGAATGGCTGCCTGGCAAAGGAGCCGGACTCTCTAATTCGTGCTGGCCAGATATTGCTATTGGGCATTTACCACACCTCTATATCTATAATTGTGACAACCCTGCTGAAGGCATTGTTGCAAAAAGAAGAAGTTATGCAACATTAATAGATCATTTACAGGCACCACAACAGACGTCTGATACATATAATGAACTTGCAAAATTAGATGAACTTATAAATGAATATCTCCAGGCAAAGGATCTAGATAGGGCAAGGGCTCATCAAATACAACATTTAATAAATGATCAAATAGAAAAATCATTTTTAAAAGATAAAATACTCAATAAAAAATTTAATAATTTTAATGAAGTTGTTTCTTATTTACACAAGATTATAACCAAGGTAAAAAATTCTCAGACAAAGACAGGAATGCATATATTTGGGGAAAAATTGGACAGGGATAAGACAAAAGAGCTAATAAATACAATTCTTAGATTTGATACCAGTAATGAGCTAAATACTTATAAAATAGTATTTGATGCATGGAACGAAGATATATCATATGCCTTAAAATTTCCAGAGAAATTAAATAGGCAGGGAATACCATATTCAAAGCTAATATATATAGCAGAACAAAAAGCCATTAAAATAATATCTATGATTTTACAGGGGAAAGACATACAAGACATTATAAATTGTCTGGAAATTAAAGACATCAATGAAGAAGTAAAAAACAGGATTTTAAGATTTATTGATCTTGTAGAAGACATAGACAAAAGGATAAAAAAATCAGATGAAATTGGCTCATTATTAAAGGGGACAAAGGGAGAATATATACCCCCTGGACCTTCTGGATTTTTGTCAAGGGGAAGATATGATATCCTTCCAACTGGTAGGAATTTCTACAATGTGGATATAACACGTATCCCAACTAAGTCAGCTCATAGGGTTGGGGTATTACTCGCAGAATCTCTTTTAAAAAAATACCTAAAAGAACAGGGAAACTACCCAAAAAAAATAGGTATGGTATGGCTTGCATCTGATATAATGAGGGCAGATGGAGAGCAGGTATGTCAGATCTTTCATCTAATAGGGGTTAGGCCTAAATGGAAGCAAAATGGACAGATAGATGGGTTTGAGATAATCCCTCTGGATGAACTAAAAAGGCCAAGGATCGATGTGCATATTAGGGTATCAGGAATTTTAAGGGACTGTTTCCCTGCTATGATATCTTATGTGGACGAGGCAATATCAAGGGTTGCTCTTTTAGATGAGCCTGAAGACAAAAATTATATAAAAAAGCATATTCTGGAACTTGCAAGAAAAGAGAGAGAGGATATAGATAATCCTGATGTGTTTAGAAGGCTTAGCTTCAGGATCTTCTGCGCCCAGCCTGGAGTATATAAATCTGGAGTCAACCTAGCAGTCTATGCCTCTGCCTGGAAAGTCGAAAAAGACCTTTCTGATATCTATGTCTACTGGAACGGATATGCCTATGGTGGAGGAGGTCAAGGCAAATATTTTGGAGTACCTGCACACAAAGAACTTGTACATAGCTTAAAAGATGTAGAAGTTACCTTTGATAAGCACATATCTGATGAAACAGATTTTTTGAGCTGCTGCGCATATTTTGGAAATTATGGTGGCATGACAACGGCAGTTAAGGATATATCTGGTAAAAAACCAAAGACTTATTATGGGGACACAAGAAATCCCGCCAATGTGGATGTGGTTGACCTTAAAGAAGAAATAAACAGGGTGGTTCTTGCTAAACTATTAAATCCCAAATATATAAAGGGCATGAAAAAACATGGATATAAAGGGGCAGGTGATATCTCCAAAAGGATTGGAAGGGTCTATGGCTTTGGAGCTACTACTGGTGAGGTAGAGGACTGGGTATTTAATGAAATAGCCAATAACTTTGTGCTAAATGAAGAAATGAAAAAGTGGTTTTTAGATGTAAATCCATGGGCTATTGAAGAAATAGGAAGAAGACTTATTGAAGCAGCTTCACGGAAGATATGGAAACCAGATAAAAAAACATTGGACAAATTGAAGGCATCATATCTGGAAATAGAAGGTAATTTAGAAGATACATTAGATGAAATAAGGGGTGAGTTTCAGGGCGGAAATATTGATATTTATACGGCCCAAGAGATAAGCTCGTGGAAAGAAAAATTAAATGATATCCTGGAAAATAAATAAAAATGATTTTAATTAAAAATCTTACAAAAAAGTTTGGGCATGTAGAAACATTAAAAGGTATTGACCTAGATATTTCTAAAGGAGAGTTATTTGCATATTTAGGACCTAACGGTGCAGGAAAGACAACTACAATAAGGATACTCACAGGAATTACAAAACCTAGTTCTGGTTTTGTGCTTTTGGATGGTATTAACATTTTCAAAGATCCAATTAAAGCGAAAAGGAAATTTGGATTGGTAATGCAATCTATTAATTTAGACTTAGAGTTAAGTGTTTATGAAAATCTGGATATTCACGGAAGACTTTTTAATTTGTCCTATAAAGAAAGAAAGTTAAGGATAGGCGAGGTGCTCTCGTATGTAGAGATGGTAGATAGAAAAGATAGTTTAATAAAAAACTTATCCGGGGGATTGAGAAGAAGGGTAACTATCGCAAGGGCAATGTTACATAGGCCAAAGATACTTTTTTTAGATGAGCCAACTGTTGGTTTAGATCCATCTATAAGAAGAGGTATTTGGGAGCTTATTAAAAAACGTCAAAAGGAAGGAACAACAATTTTTTTGACCACCCATTATATTGAGGAAGCTGAATTTTTGGCGAACAGAGTAGCCTTTTTAAATCAGGGCAAAATAGTAACTGTTGATACTCCTCAAAATCTAATCTCCAAGGTAGGTGGTTGGGCAATAGATATAATAGATAATGGTAAAATGACTAGCATTTACTTTAAAACAAGAGAACAAGCACAAAAATATGCTGTTGAGAGATATGAAACCTTTACTTTGCGAAGGGTAAATTTAGAGGATGCATTCTTATCATTGACAGGGGAAAGGGTCTAATCTTATGTTCAATCAATTTTTGGCGGTATATTTACGTGAAGTCTTTATCTTGAGACGCAGGCTTACAAGACACATATTAAGTATGTCAGTATCCCCCATTTTATACATGATAGCCTTTGGATATGCTATAGGAAATTCAATAAAATTTAATGGTCATACCTATAGAGAGTTTCTCATCCCTGGACTTATAGCAATGAGTAGCATGACCCAGGCATTTTCAATATCTGTAGAGATAAACGTAGCACGCTTTTACTGGCATATATTTGAAGAATTTCAGGCAGCACCTATAAATAATTTTATATATGTTGCAGGGGAAGTACTTGCAGGCATATCAAGAGCATTTCTATCTGTAATAATTATATTGCTTATTGGATATTTATTCCATGTGTCTCTTAGTTATGTGAATATAGAATTATGGCTTGCTGTTTTTTTAAACAGTTTTGTATTTTCTTCCCTAGCAGTTGCGCTTGCAATGGTAGTTAAATCCCATGCAGACCAGGCTATGTTTTCCAGTTTTGTTATAACTCCCATGGCATTTTTAGGTGGAACTTTTTTCCCAATTGATAAATTGCCCCACTGGGCACAAAACTTAATTTATCTTTTACCTATCACCCATGCAACTAAAGCTATTAGAGCAGCATGTTTTGATCTTGTCCCCAAGATTTCTTCCTATATAATGCTTGCAATAATAGGTATTCTTTGTTTTTTAATTTCAATTAGTTGTGTCTCCAGGGCAAAAGATTAAAGTCAATTTAATATAACCTGCTTATTCCATTAATTTGGCAATTTGGCATAAGTAATAGTTATAATATTCATACAAGCAACACATAACTCTACAACTCCTGAACCAAATATTACCTATATCCACATTACCACCATATTGTTATCTCATGGCACCATATGCACTTATTTTTTGAATAATTTCCATTTAATAAGGAGATACATTAAAAAGACCTCACCACATATATTACGTATAAAAAGTAATCTCAATAGTTGATAGAACAGTTTAAAATTATTGTGAAGTAATGGGAATGTTATAAGTGCTAAATTTAGCTTATTCGATTCTTAAAAGATAAAATCCAAAAAAGCAATCCAAATACAAGAAATATAGATAAAAGTCCAAGACTAATTCCCTGTAGCTTTGTGAATCTAGGTCCTGATTTTACCGCTTGTTTATTGTTTATATCTTTAGGATTTAAATTTTCATGTAAATTGATTTTTAGACGCAACATATGCCCCATTCCATCTTTTACTGTGGCTATCCACTCTCCTCCACTGTTAGGTAAAAAAGAAAATCTTCCTTTGTAATCTGTAAAACCAATTTGATATGGATGATCATCATCTATCTTCTTTATTTGCACTTTAGAATAGGCCATAGGCTCCCCATCATCATACATGGCAACTATTACTAAGGCTTTTTTTGTAAAGAAATATTCCCCTTTAACTCCATGAGCAAAGGCCATATTACAAACAAATAGTAAAAAAAACAATATAGGTATAATCTTCATTGACCATACTCCTGCAATTTAAAGCAGGGGTTACTTTAACAATAAAGCAACCCCCTTTACTTTTTTTTACTTAACTTCAAAGGTAAGGGTAGCTACATAAGACTCAACATCACATACATCTTTATCTTTGTACGGCTCTTCATTTGCTACCTTGATCATCCAGACACCAGGATGAATTATCTTAATATAAGCCTTTCCTGACCAGTCAGTACTGGTAGTGTATGCAAATACATTTTTATCTGTGGAAAAGCCCATGTAAGTAGAATACACAACACCTTTAAATGGTTTATTTTTGAAAATGACCTTTATTGGGAGATAGTCCCCTGATTTTAAGGTAATAGGATTTTTAAGTGGTATAATCTCAAGTGATTGTCCTATTTTCTTATTGACTATTCCCTTGGATTCTCCAACATTTACTATGGACTTAAAATACATTGTGGAATAATAGCACTTAATTACATTACTAAGGCCTTTTTTTGACTGTCTTTTACCCCCTTCATAAGTCTTGGTGTAAAAGCCAGGTTTTCTGGACCCATAAATTATATATGTCCCAGGTGTTGATGTGAAGTCTGTTTTGATTATAGTATCTGAAGTTAAAATGGAGGTTAATTTATTGTTTTTTGTGTTTAACACCTTTAATTCTTTTAATGAAGAAGGCTCTAAAAAACCATCTATTGGAAATCGATGCCCCCATCCAATTAATATCCTTATTGGTTCTCCTAAATCTGGGTTATAGTTTGAAGCAATTATCCATGGATAATGTGCATAACAGGTTGAGATAAAAATAAACATAACACTTAAAATAGATATAAAAGTAAATCTTATATTATTTATTATTTTATTTTTCATGTTATTTTTCCTCCTTAAAATTTTACGTCTAATTTTACTATAAATGATGTCCCAACTCTATAATGGGTTTCATCTCCTTTATCAGAATCAAATATATTATCTGCCTCAAATGTCAATTTTGCCTTATCAGACAGCTTTTTAGATATATTTAGATTAACTAAGCTATATGGATCAATTTGTTTGGTATTGTCAGTATTGGTATATTGTTTACTTACATATGAATAATCTATCCCAGCTCCTATACCAAATTTCTTTAATTCATAATAAGGTGAAATATTAATCTGATGATGTGGTACATAAGTTAGCTCTTTGTCTGTATCTTTGTTTTTCGAATCAGTATATGTATAGGACATGGAGAGTGAGAGTTGATCTGTTATATAACTCTTCAAGCTAAGTTCCAGTCCTTGAGTCCATGCCTCCTCTACGTTTTTATATATCTTTAATGGTAAACCATTATATGTCCCTCCTGTATCTTCTCGAATAACCATATTATCAACATTATTTCTAAATCCATTTATATTCAAAACAGTATCTCCATTAAATAGGTACTGCTCCAATCCAATGGTATATCCAATGGATTTTTCAGGGTCTAAATTGCGATTGGACTGTATATAATAACTCCCATGTCTGTATGGTG
The DNA here is from genome assembly GCF_054654515.1 of Desulfothermus okinawensis JCM 13304. Classification (NCBI taxonomy): domain Bacteria; kingdom Pseudomonadati; phylum Thermodesulfobacteriota; class Desulfovibrionia; order Desulfovibrionales; family Desulfothermaceae; genus Desulfothermus; species Desulfothermus okinawensis. The sequence goes on from NZ_BAAIEW010000017.1 coordinate 41,065, forward strand.
CATCGTAATATAATTGTCGAATAGTAGGAGATTTAAATGCCCTACCAACAGAACCCCTTATGGTAGTAGTAGGAGTGAGTTTATACATTATTCCAACCTTGGGATTTACTTCACTGCCAAATATAGAGTGGTGGTCAAGTCGTACACCTCCAAGAAAGGTTAATTTCTTAAAAAGGGTAAGCTCATCCTGGATATAGCAACTTGATGTCCTTATATCTTCATTCACCTTTATATGGCTTCCATCGGGATTTTCAATTGAATAATCTATTTTTTGAGTTTGAAGTTCTCCTCCCAGGGTGAGGATGTTTGCATCTGGAATAGTCCAGCTATATTGTAACTCCCCTTGATTATATCCAATATCACCATTTTTATATCCATATGCATATCCAGGATAACCATGTTCAAAATCCCATAAATATGTGTAACCTTTTATAGTAAGCAAATGATTTTCAAAGGGTCTAAAATTTATGTTTCCTGATAATCTATATGTATTCTCATCTCTGTTATTTGTTTTGGAATAATCACTTAACTCCCATTTTAAACCAAAATTAAGATTATCATTTATATCACCATGAAACTTTGACATAAAAGAATGGCGATATGACCTTATTGGATCTTCGCTAACATCCTCTGCATCTTCATAGGAATAATGTAATAAATATCCATATTTCTCAGATAATTTGTCTCCATAAAATACATAACCTTGAGACATACTTCTATATGAACCATAATCAGAGGGCCTTTGAATAGTACCGTCAGATTTTTTTCTCTTCTTTATCTTATACCAACCATACCATCCGCCAGCACCACCTTCAGCTTTTTTAGGAACTTTTTTTGTAATAATATTTATTACACCTGTTACTGCATCACTACCATATAACACTGATGCTGGTCCCTGTACTACTTCTATTTTCTCAATCATACTTACAGGAATTTGATTTAAACCTATTCCATACTCTCCCATGCCTCCACTTTGGCCACATCCCATGACCCTTTGGCCATCAACCAAAACCAGGGCGTATCCATCATTAATGCTAAGGCCCTGTAATTTTGCTCTCCAGGTATAAGTCCCAAAGATATCGTCATGTACTGACACATCTATACCAGGAATATGCCTAAGTACTTCCATTAAGTTCTGCGCATTCATTTTTTCTATATCTTCCTTAGTGATAACGTTTGTTGGAATGGGGACATCCTTTTGGGTATGAGGTGTCTTGGTTGCTGTTACTACCACAGTATTTAATGTGTTCGTTGACAGCTGTTTATCTGCTGCTAAAGAAAAATTTGACCAGCATAACATAACTATTAGGAAAAAAAATAAAACCAGGGGGTCTTCTAGCCAGAAAGATTTTTTTAAAAACCTACATAAAACCATTTCATCCATTCCTCCTTTTTCATAGGGTTCCTCACAAATTTTCCCCGTCCTTTTGATATAAAACTTTGCTGTAGGTTCTCAGCATTAATTATAACACGTATACCACCTCCTTATATAAAAAATACAACTAAAAAAACAAAAAATAACATAGATTGTTAAGATAACATTCTTAGATATTTAAATACTTATCTAAGAATAAGGATTAATATTGAAAAAAGATTATAAACTTAACGATAAGAATTAACTATCAAATTAAGTGAAAAGCTGTATACTTAATAAAATTTTTTATGTCAATATTTTATTTTTTTGTTATTTAGTAATATTTTATTCTAAATAAATATTACCAAAAACCACTGATAATGAATTTTATGAGTTAGTTTAATAACTTCTAACTTTTTAAGAAAAAAACTTGACAGCTGGTTAATATTAAATTAGTTAGACTTATCTAACTTTTTTAGTAGCATCTAATAAAAATATATAGACTTAGTTATTAACCCTACGGTCCTACGAGAACGCAAAAAATGAGTTGGTAGTGAGCTATATGGCTAAAAAGTTTGATCTTACTAATTTTATCTGTACTTTTTTATCAAGAAAAAGATAGATATAACTGGATTAATTTATTCTTTCGAATATTTTCTAAAAATTCGATAATAACATAAAAATATTAAGAAATATAATAACAAGTTGGAGGGCTATATGAAAAGACTTTCCCAGGTTACTGAAGGAGATGAGGTAATCCTTATGGACATAATTGGAGGCAGGAGTATTAGATCTAAACTATTTAACATGGGCCTTACCCCTGGAATTAAGATAAAAACAATTAACAATAACTCTTCAGGTCCTATTGTGTTAGTAGCCAGGAATTCTAAACTTGTACTTGGCAGGGGCATGGCTGAAAAGATTATGGTAAAATAATTTTTTTTAACATCTAAGTTAGATATATCTAACTTAGATAAGCCTATCTAACTTAAAAAGGAGGAAGACTATGGAACTGAAATTAAGTGAGATGAAGGTTGGAGAAAAGGGAAAGATTATAGGTTATGGCAAAGGCGCCAAAGGGTATTTAGACAGGATTTTTGCAATGGGGCTCACTATAGGGTCTGAATTTCAAGTAATGAGAATTGCTCCATTGGGAGATCCTGTGGAGATTAGTGTAAGGGGATTTAATCTATCCCTAAGAAAACAAGAAGCAAATATATTACTGGTAAAAAGGAGGGAGAGATGAAGAGTATTACAATTGGCCTTGTTGGAAATCCCAATTGTGGAAAGACCACTCTTTTTAATCAGCTTACAGGTGCAAATCTTAAAGTGGGAAACTGGCCTGGGGTTACAGTAGAAAAAAAGACAGGTCAATTTAACTTTAAGAACACAAAGGTAAACGTGGTGGACCTTCCAGGGATATATTCCCTATCAGCAACTTCCCTGGATGAGACCATTGCAAGGGACTACATATTATCTGGCGAGGCAGATGTAATAATAAATATAGTAGATGCATCTAACCTGGAGAGAAATTTATATCTTACATTTCAGTTACTGGAAATGGGAGTTCATGTTATTATTGCATTAAATATGATGGATATAGTAGAAAAACAGAGGACTACAATTGATATACAGGCAATGGCTAAAACCTTAAAATGTCCTGTTGTTCCAATTGTTGCCAAAAAAGGTGAAGGTATTGATAAATTAAAAGAGACAATTGTAACTGTGGTATCTAATAAAGAAAAAAGCCATTTTGAGATAAATTATAACCCTCCATTAAAATGGGCAATAGAAAAAGTAAAGTCTTATATATCCGATGATATAAATGTACCAAATAAAGATTGGATTTCAATAAAATTATTAGAGGGAGATGATACTATTAATTCATACATACAGGATGATTTAAGCTCTTATCTAGATGAAACAAATAATAGTATTAAAGAAAAAACAGACATGGATATGGATGCCTTTGTAGCGTCATCAAGATATATGGCCATAGAAAGTTTATGCCAGAATGCAATAAAGAAAAAAGAGACATTAAAAAAATCTATTACTGATAGAATTGATTCAATTGTTTTAAATCGTTATTTGGGCACTTGTCAAGAATTTTGTGTAAAGGCATATAAATTCTCCAAGGAGGAATTATCGGTTTCAAAAGTTTTATGGAACATAGAGTGTAATTTTGGGAGTGCGCTTTTAAATTTTGGCTCTGGTTTTTGCCATTTATTAGCATGTAATTTTTTAAGAAAGACGTGCCATTTAGCATGGAATATTGTTTTACTTTGGAAATATCCTCCAGTATTTAATATTATTTTTTCAAGTTCTTTATGGAGATTTTCTGATGCATTGGTTGATTTTAGTCTGGATCTCAACTGTTCAGGAAAACGTGTAAAGGTTAGAAAGTGTTCGGCTTTTGATTTAAGTTCTTTAGAGAAATGAGGATGTTTGGATTTAATTTTCTCTATCATTTCCATAAATAATGTATAGACATTATCAAAAGTTTTTGCATTTTCTATATCTCTTATCACCTCTTTAAAATATCTGTATTCATCCTTGGAGAGGTGGAGTTTTGCATTTCTTATTAGATGAACAATGCATAATTGATGCATTGATAGGGGAAAAAGTCCTTTTATGAGTTTAGTTAAGCCAGGAAAGTTATCTGTTACAAATAGAAGTACCCTTAATAGACCTCTATCTTTAAGGTCTAAAAGAAATTCTCTCCAGACAGTAATATTTTCATTTCCTTCAAAGAGTTTTGATCCTATAACCTCTTTTTTGCCTTCCATATTAACACCTACGGCAGTTAATAACACCATTTTTTTTACTTTATTATCTTCTTTTACATCTAAAGTTTTTGCATCTATAAAAACAGCAAACCAATGAGAAGAAAGTTCCCTTGTGATAACGTCCTGAAATTCTGTTGAAAGCCTGTTTGTAATGTTATTTATTTCTTCTGAAGAAAAAGGGAGATTTAGTTTCTTAAGAGAAGCTTTTAAAGCTTCTATAGAACTGGTAGATAAAAATAGGCTTTCTACGATATGGGAGTATTCCTGTGGAAGATACCTACTATATTTTGGAATAGAGGATGGAAAGAAGCTGGAAGTTCTTGTGCGAGGGATATTAACTTTTAAAGGAGTGTTATTTAGATACAGGGTTCTTGGATAAAAACCATTAGCATATTCTTCTGTGTTTTCTTTTAAGTAAATATTCCTCTCTTCCTTCATAATGGTATTAAGGATCAAAGGAACTACAGAGAGTTTAATTTTTTCATAGAAATCTTGGGAAGATAACTTGCCAGATATCAGGTTTTGTATTAATTCATCTAAGAGATTGTTTAACGTGTCTTTATTCATTATTTTACTTATTTTGTTTTGGAGTGAGTTTTTCGCAGAGGTTCCCTATAGGGAACCTCTATCTTTTTTTTCCATACCCTTTTATGTTCTCCATATTATCATCTATTCCCTCTTTACACAAAATTATTTTAACTTCCAAACAATGGGATGTATAAGAGTACAAAGAGAAGATAGGCATATGCCCCTACTTTTCCATGAAAATGGGTCTGCATAATTTGAAAAGTAGCCTTTTCCACATCCTCAGGCCCTTCATTTGTTGCAGAACTAATTCCAAGGGGATCAGTAATTGAAGCCATAAGTCCTGATAGGTTTTCAGGAATTGAGTTAAATGCATCTTTTATCCCTTGAATCAAACTAAATGTTTCAGTCTCCTCATTAGTTTTTGATTTGGCCTCAGCTCCATAGAGGGAATTAAGTGTCCCTACCACTGCTTCCTTTGCAAATATACCAGAAAACAGCCCAACAGTAGCAGGCCAGTTATCCTTTTCTATTCCAATGGGATGGAATATGGGGGTTATGGTCTTGCCGATCTGAGATAATACAGAAGAACCTGTATCCTTATGTCCAAATGTTCCATCAGTGCCAATGGAATTTAAGAAACTCAAAACCATTACTATAACAATAATTACCTTACCTGCCTTTAATAAAAACACCTTTAATCTGTCATAAGTGTGTATTAAAGTGCCCTTAAGAGTAGGCATGTGATAGGGGGGAAGTTCCATTACAAATGAAGAAATCTCTCCCTATAAAACAGTATTTTTTAATAAGATACCTGTAATCACGGCTATTAGGATGCCAATTAAATACAGGGAAAATATTAAATTGGTTCCCCCTGTTGGGAAAAATGCAGCTGCAAATAGGGCGTACACCGGGAGTCTGGCGCCGCAAGACATAAATGGGTTCATGGCTATGGTCATGAGCCTGTCTCTTTCGTTTTCCAGGGTCCTGGTTGCCATAATGGCAGGGACATTACACCCAAAACCAACTAACATTGGAATAAATGCCTTTCCAGGTAGACCAATTGCCCTCATGAGCCTGTCCATAACAAAAGCAGCCCTGGCCATATATCCTGAATCCTCTAAGATAGAAAGGCACAGGAACATAAATCCTATTGGGGGGATAAAGGTTGCAACAGTCTGGATGCCCGCTCCTACTCCATTGGCGAGTATTGTGATAATCCATGCTGGAAAATGGAAATTACTTAGTAAGTGGGATAGACCATCTACGAATACTGTTCCACAGAAAATATCAAAAAAATCAATAAAACATCCTCCAACATTAATAGTAAACATAAAGGTAAGATACATTGCAAATAAAAATATAGGTATTCCCCCATGTTTAGTTGCAGTTGCCACAATCTACAGGGAAGCAGGACCAAGGTGGACAACCTTTATTGTAATATATACAATAATCATTGCCTGGTCAGTATCTACCCTATTTTATCAGCTTGCCACATTTAATAAACACCCTATTTTATCAATTGCATGGATTATTGGAATATGCATATTTTTTATGGCTTTGTTTTATTTTCTCAAAACAAAAGGCGCTGAGATTTTAGAGGTGGAGACATTGAAAAAACAAGTACATATAGGATGTGATGGTTGTAGCAATAGTTCCATATGTCCCATGTCTATTAATGATTAAACAAAAAAGGGGGATAACAGATGAGTGTTAGAAAAGATCTTTTATCTAATTTATGGGACAAAATAATTAAGAAAAAATGGAATTCAAAAAAATATGGTATGATTAACAGCCAGTCAAAAATCAAAATAAAAAGGATAGGATAAATTTAAGAAATTGAATTAGTTCAATAAAAATGTAACAAGAATTGAGGCTGTTATTTAATTAAATCCTTTTGTCAAACTAACTTGACAACAAAAATTAATCTTTGTAAGCATTGATTCAACCAAGCAGAAACAAAAAATTGTTCAGGTGCCGTCAGGCTTAAAAGGGAATCCGGTGAAACTCCGGAACCGGCCCGCGGCTGTGATAAGGGGACGAAAGCTGCATAAGGCCACTTCTCCTGCCACCTTTTCAAGTGAAGGACTTGCTATTTGCTAGTAGCAGTGTGTGAAGGTCAAGAATTTTGGGCTTCGCCTATGTCCTTGCTAAAAAAGGTGGCGGGGGAGGGAAGGCGCAGCGAGTAGGATGATCCTTTGAGTCAGAAGACCTGCCTGAGCAAGGATATTTTTAAGGTCCTTCGGGGCAAGGGACTTAAAAATATAAGTCTTTGGGGATAAAAACGGGAAATCCCTGAAGTCCTAATTGGTAGGATTTCAGGGATTTTTTTATTTTCAGGGAAAGTTTAAGGATGATTATAAGGTCATTTTTGATTGGAATAATATTTACTCTATCAATTTTCGCGGTAAAATCTGCCATGGGGTTATATTATATAAAAAATAACAAGAGGCATTATTATACAATGCTGGGAACTACTGTAGCTATCTATTTTTCTATCTTTTATTTATCTTATCTTATTATAAAATACGTTGATATAACAAGTATATTTCCTCTATTTGAAAGATTTTTAAAATCAGGAATGTCCATCCATCTAATAATGGCACTTGGCATGATATATTGGGGGATTAATATACTTTGTAAGGAAATAAAAAATACAAAGGCCTATTTATTTTTATTAATACCATGTCCCCTTTGTATGATAGTTATATTCTTAACTTTATCTTTTTTATTTAAATTTATTGGTAAGTATAATATCAAATATCTTATTAGTTTTTATTTTATATTTTTAGCTATTCAAATTTTTACCCTTATATTATTGGATATATTAACTAGATGGTACAGGAAAGTATCATTTATAAATTTTCTAGGATATACACTTATTTTTATAGGAATATATTTTTTATTGGTTTATTTACTTGCACCACAAATTGGACAACTCACTAATATCTATCGTCTATCAATGCATTCTAATTTAAGCCATAAATTTAGTCTAAAAGATATGTATATCATAATAAGCTCACTTATTATAATATTATTTGGCTATTTTCATAAAAGGAATTTAATAAAATGAATATAAACTCTATTTTACAAACTATTATATATGTTATCTCATCTTCCCTGATGCTTCCTGTAATGATTTTGTTGGTAATATTAGGTATTTATATTTTGTATGTTTCAGGTAATTTTTTATCTGAATTTGTCGAACGAAAAAGAAAAGTAAAATCATTAAATATTGATATATTATTAAATGATATAGACAGTAAAAAAGAATTATCTGATCAATATCTTGATAAATTTACCTTTAATGTGAAAAATTATGTGCTTAAATTAAATAATATAATAAAAAATAAAAATGGATTCCTTGATATAACAGTTGAAAATCTATTGCAACATACAGAATTAAATATGATTTCAGAACTAAACAGAATAAAAATGATAGTTAGAATAGGTCCAAGTCTTGGACTCATGGGCACTCTTATTCCAATGGGAACAGGTCTTAGTTCACTTAGCTCAGGGGACATTACCCGGTTATCTTCAAGTTTAATTATTGCCTTTACCACAACAGTTGTTGGGCTTGCCCTGGGAGTTATTGCTTACTTTTACTCTATTATCAAGGAAAGATGGATTAAAGAAGATATCATGTATATAGAGGTAATCACAGAGGCCTTTATGAGGATTGTATTAAAATGAAATTCTTAAAAACAAGGAGATATCAATTTTCTAATATTGACGATGATCCCTTATCTGGAGTTGCAAACCTCTTTGATCTTGGTCTAGTATTTATTGTAAGTCTTCTTTTAGCTCTTTTAAGCGTTTATCATTTAACAGATTTTTTTAATAAAGACACAGAAATAACCATAATAAAAAAAGATAACCATGTGAAAATGGAGATAATTACAAAAAAGGGAAAGGTTATAAAGGCATATAAGGTTACAAAAAAAATAGGTCAGGGAGAAGGGGAAAAACTTGGCACAGCATACAGGCTTAAAGATGGTAGAATTATCTATATCCCAGAAAACCAATAAAATTATTTTCTCACTCTTTATTTTTGTGGTATTAAGTAATATTTGCTATGCCAAAAACTCCAAGATACTTTTTTTAATAGGAGAACCTTACTCATCTCCAATTTTACATGCTATAAATAATATAGATAAAAAATATCCAAAGATATATGTAAAAAAACACATAGATTTTGTGGTGGTATCACATTTTAAGAAGATTGATAAATCCTTTTTAAGAAAATACCATGTGTTTTTAGTAGATATAATGTATCCAGCCACAAAAAAAATAATTTCCATGATATCTAATAAAAAAAAGATAATTTCATTGAGAGGAAAACATGGTGGATATTTTACTGAAAAAAGACTAATATTTGATAATAATATAATAAAATATTTTTTGTTTCCATCTCCATCTAACACTGAAAATTTATTAAAATATGTCCTAAACAAAGAATTAAATGTAAAGATATCATATAAAAAGCCTGAAATACTTCCAAAAATTTTTATTGCTCATCCCTACTCTGACAAATTTTTTACAAATATTGAAGATTATCTAAGATGGTATAAAAGTTCAAAGCATTTTAAAAAACATGGTTTTTGGGTGGCAATTACATATTATAGCTCTATGGTAAATAATACATTAATCAAAAAATTGGTGCAAAAATTTGAGGCAAATAATATAAATGTAATGGTAGTATATGGATTCCCAGCCTACATGGGAGTTAGGAAGTTTCTACTTCCCCATAAAGTGGATTTTATTATAGGGATTTCCTATAAATTTTCTGCATCATTAGATGATAATGGCAAAAATACACTAAAGGAGCTCAATGTCCCTGTTTATAATGTTATTTCCTTGCTGAATTTAAGTAAAAATAAATGGGAATTATCTAAAACTGGACTTACTCCTTTTGAGGTTAGTTTTCAGATATCCATACCTGAATTAGGTGGTATTATTGAACCCACAGTTATTAGTTCCAAAGAAAAGAGATACAATAGTTCTGTCCAAAAATATTATTTTCAAGATGAAATAATTGATTATCAAGTTGATTGGCTAATAAACAGGATTAAGGCAATGCGAAGACTCCAGATAAAAGAAAATAAATATAAAAAAATAGCAATAATTTATTACAATCATCATCCAGGTAAACAAAATATAGGTGCAAGTTATTTGAATGTTATGAAATCTTTATCCAATATATTAATTAATTTAAGAAAACAGGGATACAATATAGGAGAGAACATTAAACTAGACTATGAGACTTTAAAAAATGCAATGCTTTTGTCAGGTAGAAATGTTGGAAATTATGCAAAAGGAGAAATCCAGAGGTTAGTAGATTCTAAAAAAGTAGTACTTTTACCAATATCAAAATACAAAGAATGGATAAAAGATTGTCCTGAGAATTTTATAGCCCCAGTTATGGAAAAATGGGGAGCTCCTGAAGATAGTAAGATAATGGTTTATAAGGGAAATTTTATTATTCCAATGGTAAAGATAAGTGATAATGTTATTATCTTGCCCCAGCCATCTAGAGGATGGGGGCAGGATCCAATAAAGATGTATCATGATGTGACACTACCTCCTCATCATCAATATGTAGCAGTATATCTATGGCTTAAAAATAAGTTTAAGGCAGATGCAATAATCAATTTGGGAACCCATGGTACCCATGAGTGGATGCCAGGGAAGCAGGCTGGAACCATTTACTGGGATAATGGGGATTATCTAGTTCAAGATATACCTGTATTATATCCTTATGTAATGGACGATATAGGAGAGGCAATACAGGCAAAGAGAAGGGGCAGGGGAATAATACTTTCCCATTTAACTCCAGTTATAAAAAAGGGAAACCTCTTTGATAAATATTTAAAACTTGAAGAAAAATTAAATGAATATGAAGTTGCAAAAAATAAAAATAGCAGGGTAACAGAGGAAAAACTTTTAGAGATAAAAAGACTTGTAAAGAAAACAGGGATAGATAGGGATCTTAAGATCAAAAAGATCACAGAAGAATCTTTAGAGGATATAGAACATTATCTAATAGATCTAAAACAGCAATACCTGCCTTATGGTCTGCACACTTACGGAAAAATCCAGGACAAAGGTGCAAGGGATTTTGCAAAAACACTTGCTGAAAATTATAAGGATATCTCTAAAGACCCCATTAAATATTTTTATAGTAGGCTTAAACAAAGCGCTCAACTTGAGATAAAAAATCTAATTAATGGCCTAAATGGTAGGTATATCCCGCCAGGTCATGGAAATGACCCCATAAGGTCTCCTGACTCACTTCCCACTGGAAGAAATCTGTATGCATTTGACAGCTCCAAAATACCTTCAAAAGAGGCATATAAGGTTGCAAAAAGATTGGTGGATGAGTCCCTGGAAAAATATAAAACATACCATGGTGGAAGATATCCAGAAAAAGTAGAGGTGATCTTATGGAGTGTGGAAACATGTAGAGATGAAGGGATAAATATTTCTCAAGCCCTATATTATATGGGGATTAAGCCTGTTTGGGATTCAAAGGGCAGGGTGATAGGGGTGATACCAATTTCAGGTAAAGTGCTACAAAGGCCACGTATAGATGTGCTTATGCAACCATCTGGCCTATTTAGAGATATGTTTCCAAATATCATTCAGCTTTTAGATGATGCAGTGAAAATGGCGCAACGACAAAAGGATATTGAGAATTTTATAGCTGCTCATTCAAAAAAAATAGAAGTAGAATTAATTAAAAAGGGTGTAAAGAAAACCATGGCAGAAAAGTTGGCTGGAATACGAATATTTGGTGCGCCACCTTCTGCATATGGTACAATGGTGGCTGAACTCACAGGCAACTCTGGGATGTGGGATAATTCAACTGATATTGCAGAGGTGTATATAAATAGACTCTCATATGGCTATTCAAGGGATTTTTGGGGGAAACCTCTAAAAAACATATTTAAAACCCAGTTAAAAGATGTGGATGTGGTGGTGCATAGCCTTTCTACAAATCTATATGGAACCATGGATAATGATGATTTCTTTCAATATGCTGGTGGAGCAGTGCTTGCTGTAAGGACATTAAAGGGAAAGTCCCCTGAACTCTATGTGGCAAGAAGTGCTGATCCTAAAAATTCATTTGTTGAAGATATATCCAGGACCATAGGAAAGGAATTTAGAATTAGATATACAAATCCAGAGTGGATCAGGGCAATGATGAAAGAAGGCTATGCAGGTGCAAGGGAAATGAGTAAATTTGTGGAATATATGTGGGGATGGCAGGTAACAGTCCCATCTGCTGTTGATGATGTAAAGTGGAAACTAACATACAATGTATATGTGAAAGATTCCTATAAATTAAATATAAAAGAATTTTTTGAAAAACAAAATCCATGGGCATATCAATCAATAACAGCAAGGATGTTAGAAGCGGTTAGAAAAGGATATTGGAAGCCTAATAAAAAGATTATACAAAAATTAGCAGTAGAATATGTAACAAATGTTGTAAAAAATGGTGTTGCCTGTTGTGACCATACATGTAACAACCCTATGCTAAATCAGATGGTTGTAAATATTGTATCCATCCCTGGTGTGCTTAGCCCTAAAATAGTAGAAAAATTTAAGGCCATCCTCTCTAAGGCACTGGGAAAGACTATTGAAAAGCAATTAAAGGAGAGAAAAAAGCTTTTAAAAAGAATTGGCAATATAATAAAGGATATGAAAAATAAAAATGTAGATGGTAAAATAAATACAGCTAAAAAGATAAAAGGATTTGAATTAAAAGAAGAAACCAAAAAAGAAGATAGTGAGCTATCTTCTTCTGGAGTTCAGTGGTATTTAATGGCGCTTGTTGGAATGATTATATTTGTGATGTCAATTGGTACTATCACAAGACATAAAACAGACAGGAGATAAGATGAGATTTATAATTTATTTAATGGGAGCGGTCTTAATGTTTATACCTAAAATAACAATGGGATATTATGTATCTTTTACAGATAATAGTAATAAAAAAATTATTTTGTCTGTAAAACCTAAAAGGATTGTATCTGTTAGCCCAACAATAACAGAAATATTAGCTGAGATTGGAGCAAAGGATCTTTTAAAAGGCATTACCTATTATGATAGATATATAATAGATGGTGCAAAGATTGTTGGTGGTTTTTTATATCCATCAACAGAAAAGATAGAAGAGCTTAAGCCAGATATAGTGTTTGTTTCTAAGATTAATGCTCACAATCTGTCTCAATTGGAAAAAAATAATATTAAAGTTATACTCTTATCTCCTAATAATCTAGATTCGTTATTTAACACAATAGAGATTTTGTCAAAGATAGTTGATAGAAGAGAAAAGGGTCAAAAATTAATTGCAGATATAAAAAGACAGATAAAACATATAAAGACAAAGTTAAAACATATACCTGCCAAAAAAAGACTCAGGGTTATGAGGATAATGGGGCGTGATACAATTATGACTCCAGGTGTTGATTCTTTTCAGAACATGATAATTTCCCTTGCTGGAGGTATACCACCTCGTTTTCAGGGACCTGGGAAAATGGTAAGCGTTACAGAGGATGAATTCATTAAATTTAATCCCCAGGTGATATATGGATGTTATGGAGATAAAAAACTAATAGAAAAGATAAAAAAAACTCCTGAGTATAGTTCTATTTCTGCAATAAAAAATAATAGAGTGTTCATATATCCCTGTAGCCTTACATGTAGATTATCTGCACACACTGGTTATTTTGTTTCATGGCTTGCAGCAGATATTTATTCTGAGCAGTTTTTAAATGATAAAAACTGGGAGTACAAAGATCATAAGATTTCAGAAAAGTCATTAAAGATAGATTTAGACTATATAAAAAAGGCTGCAATTATAAAATCATATGTATTTGACTTTATAAACAAGACCCTTCTAATTCAATTTAAAAGGCCCATGTATATAGTTTCTTCTTTAGAAGGGCCAAGGGGAAATATAACATATGTGGGAAATCACTATACTCCCCCTCCATGCTGGAGAATCACACATTACCTTGGATTAGAGAAATCCAGAAATAGGATTTACAAGGCATTAAATCTGGATGAGAAAAATAGCTCTCTTTTGTTCACTGGGGCAAATATGGACAATCTCGCAGTGGCAACAAAAGAATATAAAAGTCTTAAGGTAGTAGTCATTGCCACAGCCGGGGTTGAGTCAAATGCAATGAGGATGTCAAAAGATGTAGGTAGTTATTTTGAACCAGGTACAATAAATATGATTATTTTATCCAATGCAAAACTCACCAAAAGGGCAATGACCAGGGCTATTATTACAGCCACTGAAGCAAAAACAGCAGCATTAAATGATCTGGATATAAGGAGTTCATATAATCCATTAAAATACCAGGCCACAGGTACGGGAACTGACAATATAATAGTTGTTCAGGGTGATGGTGAAATGGTACTTCACAATGCAGGTGGCCATTCAAAACTTGGAGAACTAATTGCAAGGGCTGTATATGATGCAGTAACAGAAGCTATTTCAAAACAAAACAAGATAATATTCAATAGAAATATATTTAAAAGACTTAAAGAAAGATATATAAATATATATGATATAATTTATAAAAGTCCAATTATTCCAACATATAAGAAAAATCAGTATATCAAAGAAATGGAAGGCCTCCTTTTAACTCCAGAATATGCATCTGTTTTTGATGAATTTCTCATACTATCAGATCAATATGAAAATGGCAGAATTTATAATTTATCTATGTTAAGAAAATTAGCAAAACACATAGCATCATCTATAGCAATGAATAATAATATTAAGATTAAATCTTATGTTAATGATAAATCTATTCCCCTACCCATAAGAATATGTATTGATTCAATGTTAAGTGGTATATCAGATAAATTTAATAACATTAAACATATGAGCACAAATAAAAGTAATCTAAACTAATTGTATGTGTTATGGAATGCTTGACTGACAACAACAATTGATGTACATCCATACGCATGAAGATAATAAGATGGTGTTTTGGATGTTTTGGAATAGTAATGATAATAATATATTGTAATCTAATGTTAATTTCAGGACATTGTGAACAAATAAAAGATATATCAGGGACTACTATAAAACTACCCTTTTATCCAAAAAGAATAGTATCCCTTGCTCCCAGTATAACAGAGTGTCTCTTTGCAATTGGTGCTGGAGATAGGGTAGTTGGTGTAACACAGTTTAGTAATTATCCACAAGAGGTAAAAAGATTACCAAAGGTAGGGTCATATATTTATCCAAGCATTGAAAAGATATTATCTCTAAAACCAGATCTAATTCTGGCAACTAAAGATGGGAATCCAAGGCACATAGTCTTAAAATTAAGGAATATTGGCATAAAGGTCTTTGTAGTAGATCCAAGGGATATTCACTCTTTATTTTCCACCATGCTTGTTCTGGGAAAACTAGTAGGATGCGAAAAAAAGGCCAAATCAACGGTGGACAGATTAAGAAAAGAAGTAGATAGTATCACACAAAAGGGAAAATTGTTTAAATATCCACCAAAGGTCTTTTTTCAAATAGGAATAGATCCCATGGTGACAGTTGGAAGGAATACATTAATAGATAATTTGATAAAGATAGCTGGAGGTAAAAACATCTTTGGGAGTTTTCATGGTTATCCCAGAATATCCGTTGAACAGGTAATTGGACTAAATCCAGATATTATCATAATAACTTCAATGGTCCATTCTGCTTCAAATTTAAATAGACTGAAAAGTCTCTGGGAAAAATATAAAGAGATTGATGCAGTTAAATACTCAAATGTGTTCGTGGTAAATTCAGATTTTTTTAATCGTCCCGCTCCAAGGGCGATTAAAGGACTAAAACTTTTGTCCATGATCTTTGAAAAGGCAGTAAATAAAATTAGCAATTAAAAATTGTTCAGGTGCCATTTAAGCTTAAAAGGGAATCCGGTGAGATTCCGGAACCGGCCCGCGGCTGTGATAAGGGGACGAAAGTTGCAAAAGGCCACTTTCCCCCGCCACCTTTTCAAGTGAAGGACTTGCTATTTGCAAGTAGCAGTATGTGAAGGTCAAAAACTTTTGGCTTCACCTATGTCCTTGCTTAAAAAGGTGGCGGGGAGAGGGAAGGCGCAGCGAGTAGGATGATCCTTTGAGTCAGAAGACCTGCCTGAACAATGAGATTTTTAAGTTCCTTCGGGGCAAGGGGCTTAAGACAAAAGTCTTTGGGGATAAAAACGGGAAATCCCTGAAGTCCTTAACTAATTAGGATTTCAGGGATTTTTTTATTTAAAAACCAGAAAAAGGAGGAATGGTTATGAAGACAGGAGTTATTTGTTATGTAAGGACAGACACAGAGAGATTGGATTTAGACCAGGTAAAAAATGAGTTAAAGAAGGTTTTTAAGGATGCAGACTTAATAGAAATTGCCCATTCTCCAGGGAGTGAAGAAGACATAATGAGGGCGTGGTGGCAGATGACCACCAAAGGCATGAAAAGAATTTTTCTCAGATTTGTTGAAATTGGAAGGGACATGGGAATCAAGTTTACTGGCAAAGAAATGAGATTATATGGTTAACAAAATTTATTTTACCCAGGTTTTGGCAAACTTGGGGTAGGAGGTAAGTAAAAATGAAAAAATGGATTTTTCTTGTTGGTATTTTAATCTTTACTGTTTCACAAAATTCATTTGCACAGCAAGGTAAATATTCTCTGGATACAGTGGTGGTAACTGCAAGTAGATACAAAGAATCTATAAAAGATACCCCTATGAATGTTGAGGTTATTGGACAAAAAGAGATAGAGGCATCATCTGCTAAAGATTTAGGGGAGCTTCTTGCTGAAAAAGGGATAGGCACAATTAGGGAGTATCCTGGTACTCTCACGTCAGTAGGGATCAGGGGTTTTAGGACAGATACACATGGAAATGATTTACTTGGGCATGTTCTGATCCTTTTGGATGGACGCCGTGCTGGAACAGGAAATGTTGCAAAGATCTTAACAAAAAATATTGAGAGAATTGAAATAATCAGGGGACCAGGGGCAGTACAATATGGCTCAGCAGGTATTGGTGGTGTTATAAATGTAATAACAAAAAGGGGAAAAGGAAAACCCCATGCATTTTTAGAAGGAACCCTTGGTAGCTTTAATTACCAGGATGGCACAGTGGGCTCTTCTGGAAAAATCAAGAACTTTGATTATTCATTTGCATACAGCAGGGGTAAGATGGATGATTATGACACAGCAGATAATGTAAAATATAAGAATACGGGGTATGATAAAAAAGAAGACTATTCCTTTAATGTGGGATATGAGTTTTTGCCAGGAAATAGAATTGGGGTTATTTATACAAAATTCGATACAGACAGGGCAGGTTCTCCTTCATATTTAAGTAAAAATGATTTAGACGATTATTCTGATAAGTCACTTAGTTCTGCTGATTTTATATATGAAGGAACACTTCCATCTCTGCCCATTTTCTGGAAAGTAAGATACTTTCAAGGGTATGATAAAAATAAATGGGTGGATCCTATTTTTAGTAATCCAGATGGTTGGGATGATGGTACCCCGTCTATTCAATACACAAAGCATAGAGGCGCACAGGCACAGATTACCCTAGACCTGGACAAATACACTCTTACCACTGGTTTTGATTGGGTTTATTACAAAATTGAATCCTCTTATTCACCAAAAGAGACAAAGTACAAAAATCCTGCAGGGTTTGTCCTGGCAAAAATAAAGTTACTAGATAATAGCCTTATTTTATCAGGTGGAGCCAGATACGACAAATATAAGGTAGAAATTGAAAAAGGAGAGGGTAAGGATAAAGACAAAACACATCTTTGCCCAACCATAGGAGCAGTATATCTACTTACTGACAATATAAAATTAAGGGCAAACTATGGACAAGGATATAGAATGCCCAGTGCCCAGCAACTGTCTTCAGATTATTATGTATGGGGAACACATTATAGGGGTAATCCAGATCTAGATCCAGAGAGGAGCTGGACTGCAGAAGGTGGTGTGGACACATCATTTGAGTTTTTGGATGCATCCTTTGGATATTTTTACACTTATTTTAAGGACAAAATAGAGACTAAATCAGATTATATAAATGGAGTAGTAACTTACGAAAATCATGGACAGGCAAAGATTCAGGGGATTGAGGGAAGCCTGGCTTTGTATATTGGAAAAATGTTTGATCTTCCTTTTCAAATAAAACCCTATGGAAACATAACTTATCTATTGGAGAGAAAGGATGAGGAAACAGATAAGGATCTAAAATACACAGAAAGGATGAGTGCCAGTTATGGAATATATGTCTCAGATAGAAAGGGCTTTTGGTCTAATCTGAATTTTGAATACCATGGAAGTCAGTTTGTGGATGACTGGGAATCTGGGTGGCCTGCTCCTGTAATAAAAAAAGGTGGCTTTACTGTTGCCAATTTCACAGTTGGGAAAAAGCTGGCACAAATTGGCAAATTTGGTAGCTTTTCAGTAAAAGGCGAGATTAAAAATCTTCTGGATAAAGATTATAGCTATGTTAAAGGTTTCCCCATGCCTGGTCGCTCTTTTTACATTGGGATCAGGTATGACTACTAAATCAATATGCTAGGCCCCTACTCTCCATAGAGAAGGACGGCGAATATAAGCCCCCCCTTGTTTCGCCGCCCTTCCTTATAAACTATACTTTATCTTTTCCCCTTGTTTTTATCAAATCTTCTCCTTATAGTGCTTGGTCAAAAGATCTTTTAGGAGGTGTGTATGAAAAAAGATTCAGATGTGGTAATAGTTTCTGCATGTAGGACTGCCATTGGCAAATTTGGCGGTATATTTAAAAATTTTAGGGCATCTAAACTGGCAAGTATTGTTTTGGATGAAGTAGTAAAAAGGGCAGGTATTGAAAAACAAATAGTAGATGACATTATCCTGGGAGATTGTATACAACACCCAGCAGAGGCCAATACTGCAAGAACTGCTGCCCTTATGGCCAACTTTCCTGTGGAGGTGCCTGCATGTACCATTCAAAGACAGTGCTCATCTGCCATGCAGGCAACGGAGCTTGGATATCTAAAAATAAAAAATGGCGATGCAGATGTTGTAATTGGGGGTGGTGTTGAATCCATGAGCAGTGCCTATTACTATGTTGATGGAGCAAGATGGGGTATGAGACTGCAGCATGGGGAATTTACAGATTCAATGTGGGAACTTTTACATTCAGGTAGCAGAATCCTGGGAGAGCCCATGATAATGGGTCAGACAGCAGAAAACCTGGCTGAAATGTACAATATATCCCGTGAAGAACAGGACGAAGTTGCCTTAAGGAGTCACAACAACGCAGAAAAGGCAATTAAATCGGGGAAATTTAAAGAAGAGATTGTTCCAGTTGAGTTTGAAAGAAAAGGTAAAAAATATGTATTGGATACAGACGAACACGTAAGATATGGGCTTAAGATTGAGGATCTAAAAAAATTAAGACCTGTTTTTAAGAAAGATGGCACTGTTACAGCAGGAAATTCTTCTGGATTAAATGATGGGGCTGCCGCCCTTCTGCTTATGAGTAGAAAAAAGGCAAAGGAACTGGGCCTAAAACCGCTTGCCAGGATCATTGGATTTCAGGTGGCTGGAGTGGATCCCAAAATCATGGGCTTTGGACCTGTGCCAGCAACTAAAAAGCTCCTGGAAAAGACTGGCATTTCTCTGTCAGATATTGGGCTAATTGAATTAAATGAGGCTTTTGCTGCCCAATACCTTGCCTGCGAAAAAAATCTTGGGCTTAATAGAGAAATCGTAAATGTAAATGGAAGTGGAATTGGCCTTGGACATCCAGTTGGTTGCACAGGGGCAAGGATAATAGTTTCCCTTCTCTATGAAATGAGGAGAAGAAGTGTTGGCTTAGGTCTTGCCACCTTGTGCGTGGGTGGTGGAATGGGAATGGCTACAATAATTGAAAATGAAGATTAAAATACAGGTGGTAATTTATGTCAGTTAAACCATGGCAGCTTATAAAAACAAAAAAAGACAGCTCATATAAGGTCTTTGATTTAAGAATTGATACTGCCATATCCCCAAGAACAAGGAAATCCTATGATTTTTATATCCTTGAATCAGGGCCATGGGTGAATATCATACCAATTACCAGAGATAATAATGTAGTTTTTATAAAACAATACAGGCATGGTATCAGGGATGTAACATTGGAGATTCCAGGAGGGATGGTGGAGAAAGAAGACACACCCAAGGACGCAGCTCTAAGAGAACTCAAAGAGGAAACTGGCTACACAGCTCATAATATAGAATTTTTGGGGAAAGTACACCCCAATCCAGCTATATTAAACAATGAATGTTATACCTACCTGGCAAGAGATGTGGAAAAAACTAATCCTCAACACCTAGATGAAAGGGAAGACATTGAAGTTTTGTTAATGCCTGCAGATGAGGTCCCCAAGTTAATCCAGGATGAAAAAATCACTCATTCACTTGTAATATGTGCATTTACGTTTTTATGGTTAAAACACCCCCGATTTTTTAAGTTATAGATAATTCATATAATGGAGTGGTTAAATCAAGGGAGTATAGATGGTTATACGATTTATAACCATCAACTCCCTTGATCTTTTGTAGATTAACATCATCATAGCTCCTTATTATCTTCAAAAACTCTCCCACCCTACATTTTTCAATATTTGAAGCTATGGCAAAAGATTTTTTATCCTGTTTCAATTCAACAACAAAACCCAATTTTTTAAGTGCTTCTATAAATTCCTGAATTATAAAAGATGGCAATCTAGTTACATCAGACAGATCTTCCAGATAAACTTCCCCATCACCTTTTTTAAATACATCAATCATATAACATATAATCTTTAAAAAAATAAATTCTTTTAATGCTATATTAAAACTACCCAACCTTTCTTTTACATTAAACTTACCATATTTTATTGACTTAAATTCATACGCAATTACAGCTCCAATTAGTAGCATGAACCAGGAAAAATATAGCCATAGTAAAACCAATAAAACTTTGGCAAAGCTTCCGTATATTGCATTATATTTTGGATTAAATGGTTGATAGTTAATAAAAATATATCTGGATGTTTCCCACAAAAATGTTGAACAAAAAGAACCTACTAGAATACTTTTTGTATCAATTTTTCCATTTGGGATATAATAAAAAAGAAGAAATATAGAAAACCATAATACCAAGAAAGGAACAATTTTTAGGAGCAAAAGATATACATGAGATATTAAAGAATAAGACAATAATTTTTTAATAAATGGGATATTGGTCAGTGAGGAAGAAAAGGTAACCAGAACAATCATTAGCATTGGCGATAGAAGGGTAATGGAAAAATAACTGGTTATTTTTTCCTTTAATGTACGATTTTTGGGGATTTCAAATATTGAGTTTAAGGTATCTTCAATAGTACCAATTAGTGATACAACAACAGCAAGTAAAGTGACTACCCCCATACTTCCCAATTTTCCAGCATTTGTGTTATTTATATAAGAAAGTATGTTGTTAACAACGTCCTCTCTACCAGCTGTGACCTTTAACAAAAAGTTATGTATAAATTCTGTATGATGAAATCCCAGACCCTTTGAAATAGAGAAGGCTATTGCCAGAAATGGGACTATTGAAAGGGTGGTCACATAGGTAAGTGCTGCTGCCCTGACTCCACATTTATTCCTCTGGATAGACAACACAACCGCTCCCAGGAAATATTCAACTTCATTAACCACGTTACGAAGGGTAAGTTTTTTTATAGCATCTATATTTTTCTTAAAAATCATATAAAAGCTCCTTACAAAGGGCTCAAACCAATTATTTCTAACCAGTCTATATACCGGAATTTGTCAATAAAGATGTCGCCAAAAGCCATGTCATTTTTTCAATTAAGCAGCCTTTTTACATTGTTGCTCATTAACAGGATTAAGGTCTACTGTAAGGATTGGGTTCCAACTGCGAATATTTCCAGATACGAATTTACACAAATATAATAATGATAATGTTACGGTATCTTTCTCAAAAGATAAATATCTTTTCTGTGTCCTATTTTAATAATTAAAACAACTAGTTCATCGTCTTGAATTTTAGTTGTTATTCTGTAATTTCCTATTCTATATCGCCAAAATTCTCTTAATTGCCCTTTGAGAGGTTTACCTATCGCTCTGGGATCCCTTGCTACTTCTTGTTTTAGGAAGTCAAAAATTTTCTGAACCTCCTGAGCGGGAATTTTTCTTAATTGTTTTTCTATCTTTGAAACAAACTTAATCTTCCAGGCCAAGTTTTTTCTCCATTTCTTCTAAAGAAATAGCTTCTTCTCTGCTTTTTAAAAATTCTTCATACTCAGTTTCAGCTAGATAAGCATCTTCTAGGTCCTCAAGTACTCTTTCCAGAGCTTCTCTAATAAAATAACTTTTTGGCCTTTTTGTGGCCTGGGCAAGCCTAGACAATCTAAGATTTAGTTGCTCAGGCAGTCTAATGGTTGTTACATTCATCTATAGTCTCCTTTTGCATTCTTTGTAATACGAATAATACCTTAAAAAATGAATGTCCAGAACTATTGGAAAAAACTTTTGAGTTTTTATTCGTCTCACTTTTTTGGCTCTTCTGTTTTCAGTCAAATTTAGACAAATAATGACTGTGTAACTCCTTTTTCTGTGAAAACAACGCTTGATGTCTTCTATTGGAACATTATGGCACCTTCAGCCCTCTGTTTTTTCACCTAACCTCATGATTCACTTACCGGTATGAAACAAGGCCAAAGGCCCCAGCAAATTGTTAATCGATCTTATTTCACGCCCTTGATTACAATAAAAGCGCCCCTTCCAAAGCCATCCAGAATGGCTCCTGGCAATTCTCCGGGAATTAGAGTCTGTCTGATTTTTACGATTTCAAAGCCCACTTCTTTGAGATACTTCAGCACCTCTTGAGTAGAGAAAAAAGTGGCATATTGGTAAAATTTGCTTTTTTCTTTTTTATCCGCATACTGTCTGCCTAGTTCGCTTTCTTTGTCTGCAAATCCTACAATGATGCATCCGCTTGGCTTTAATACCCTGAACGCTTCCCTAAATGACTTAATAACATCATCAACAAAACAGATCGTGGTTACCATCAGCACAAAGTCAAACCTGTCACCAGGAAAAGGCAAATCCTCTGCTATGCCGCGATAAACGTTGATACCCTGCTTTCTCGCTTTAATTGCCATCTTTTCTGAGGGTTCAACGCCGATTTTTATTCCTAGCCGTGCGGCGAATTTACCAGAGCCAACACCTATTTCCACCCCTTTGGCTTCCTGCGAAGGAATAAGTTGTTGGATGGCTCTCAGCTCGACCTCATACAGATCACGGTTTTTTTCAAACCATTCGTCATATGCATCGCTGTATTTTTCGAATGGCTCTATTTTTGGCATACTAAACTCCACGGTAGCTAGTCAGTCTGCGGCTAACGCTCAAACTCACTTGCCGCTGTGTAGCAACCCCGAAGGGCACAGCGGATTGGCCCTCTGGTGCACTGACATATTGGGATCTTTAAAATGGTTAGTAGTGATAGCGACACTGCACAAAATCTATTCTGTCATGACCAACGACATAAACCAATCGATGTTCCTGTGTTATTCGACGTGACCAAACGCCCGTGCCTAAAAACTTTAAAGCCTCCGGTTTGCCTATTCCCTGAAACGGATCTCGCATTACAGCCTCGATTAGTTTGAAAATTCGAACCGCCGTTCTACGATTGGTTTCAACCCAGTATCGCAAATCTTCCCTGAATTCAGGCTGAAATACGGCTTCTCTTTTTTTCTTTGATTTAGATCGGCTACTCAAGGCCGACCTCTTTACGGAGCTCATC
>NZ_BAAIEW010000018.1:0-63833 GCF_054654515.1 Desulfothermus okinawensis JCM 13304
CTAAGTAAAATACTGAACCTTTTGATGGCTTCCTTATCTGTATTTAATATAGCTGCACTGAGTTCACTTTGTATTAATTCTGCCAGAGACCCTCTCTCCATAATTCCTCCCATTACAATATTTTGTTACATGTCAATGAATAAACTTAAACACCACAATTAAGATTGTCATCATTGTAAATCCCAGACTCATAAATTTAAACATCATATCGAATCTCTTGTTAATATCTTCAAATCTTTTATTCATATCTTCAAAACGTCCATTAATATCTTCGAACCGTTTATTCATATCATCAAAACGTTTATTTATATCATCAAAACGTCTATTCATATCATCAAAGCCCTGTTTCACTACTTCAATTAAAACTTTTAGATCTGATTTGGTCTCTTCATGTTTATATTCAACTTCTTCTATTTTAGATATCTTTTCGCTAAGTAAAATACTGAACCTTTTGATGGCTTCCTTATCTGTATTTAATATAGCTGCACTGAGTTCACTTTGTATTAATTCTGCCAAAGACCCTCTCTCCATAATTCCTCCTATTACAACAAAGATTGTATAGGGTTTTCATTTTACTGGTTAAGTAGTCATCTTTATATCCCAAATTCCCTATTTTGTCATCAAAAAACCCACACACCTTACGTTAGCCTGAATTCATGGACACCAATCACCTATCTTTAAGTTGCTTTTTTTCAAAAAAAAAACTACATTTTTGTTTGTTTGAAATTATTGTTTTTTATTTGGTAACCATGGATAGACTAAGAAATGTATTACAAAATTTAATCTTTATTCCCACAGTAATTGTATCCAGTGTGGCATGTGCCTTTTTGGTGATAATAGTAAATTTTTTTTCTAAGAAATCCCCTTTACTAAAAAAAATTGAACTTATCTGGGCAAAGTCAATAGTGTGGGCGTCGGGAATTCATATTATACTTAAAGGTGCACTACCTGAGAAAGACAGGTGTTATATTTTTATTTCTAACCATTTTTCACATCTCGATACCCCAATAATTATGAGTATTTTAAAAGATTTTTCCCCGAGATTCATTGCAAAGGATTCCCTGTTTAAAATCCCTATATTTGGACAGGGAATGAAGGCAGCAGGGCATATCCCAATACACAGGGAAAACAAAAGACAGGCACTAAAAGACCTAAATAATGCAGTTAACACCTTAAAACAGGGAGAATCTGTACTACTCTTCCCTGAAGGTACCAGAAACAACTATAAAGACAGACTCCTGGATTTTCAAGTGGGGCCTTTTATTTTGGCCATAAAACTGGGCATGGAGATGGTTCCCATCACCATATATGGAACCAATGAATGTCTTCCACGGGGTTCTGTTTTTATTAAACCATCAAAGGTATATGTGTGGATACATAAACCCATTGAATGGCCAAAGGAATTTTCTTTAAAAAAGCGGGATGATTTAAAAAATAAGACAAAAGATTTTATGGAAAATAAATATGTGGAGCTTACTAAATGGATAAAAGAGACAGAATAACCATATATCCCATAGGAGGCCTTGGAGAGATTGGTCTAAATTGCCTATATCTGGAAACAGAAAAAACAGGTGTGCTAATTGATTGTGGACTGATGTTCCCTGATTCCTTTCACTATGGGGTTGATGTTGTTATCCCCAGGTTGGATTTTATAATTTCCAAAAAAGACAAATTGCAGGCAATAGTTGTAACCCATGGCCATGAAGATCACATTGGGGCACTTCCCTGGCTACTTCAAGATATTGATGTCCCAATTTATGGATCTAAGTTTACCCTGGCTTTGATAGAAAATAAGGTCAGAGACTACAACCTATCAGATCCTAACAAACTTGTATTAAGAGAAGTTGCCCCCAGACAAACAGTACAAATTGGGGACATGTCATTTCAATTCTTTTCTGTATGTCATTCCATTATTCAGGGATACTGCCTTGGCATTGAAACACCAGTTGGTAAAATTGTCCATAGCGGAGATTTTAAAATTGACCAAAATCCCCTTGGTGGACACGCAACAGACCTAGAAGGCATATCTGAGTTCTCAAAAAAGGGGGTTATGCTTCTTTTATCAGATTCCACAAATGTAGAGTTAGATGGATTTGCCCTAACAGAGAGAGAGGTAATGGCATCCTTAGAAAGGATATTTAATACAGCAAAGGGCAGGATATTAATAACCCTTTTTTCAAGCCATATACAGAGAATTCAGGAGATCTTTGAACTTACAAAGAGTTTAAATAGAAAAATGGCCGTTTGCGGAAGGAGCCTGGTGTCCAATATAGACATAGCCAGGAGGCTCGGGCTTCTAAAACTAGATGAAGAG
Organism: Desulfothermus okinawensis JCM 13304; assembly: GCF_054654515.1. Classification (NCBI taxonomy): domain Bacteria; kingdom Pseudomonadati; phylum Thermodesulfobacteriota; class Desulfovibrionia; order Desulfovibrionales; family Desulfothermaceae; genus Desulfothermus; species Desulfothermus okinawensis. The sequence continues at coordinate 2,315 of NZ_BAAIEW010000018.1, forward strand.
TACCTCATCCCTTTAGAAGACTTAAGCATGCTCAAAGATGAAGAAATTGTCCTCCTAGTTACTGGTTCCCAGGGTGAGCCCATGTCTGCCTTAACCCGCCTTGCTGAAGGCTCACACAGACATCTTAGAATATATGAAGGTGATACAGTTATAATGTCATCTAGATTTATCCCTGGGAATACCAAGGCAATTACCTCGGTCATAAATAAACTGTACAAGCTTGGGGCAGAGGTGTTATATGAAAAGGTTCAAGATGTACATGCATCTGGACATGCCCACAAGGAAGAGCTTAGAATTATGCTAAATAGTGTAAAACCTAAATTTTTTATACCCATCCATGGGGAATACAGACACCTTGTAAAACACAAGAACCTGGCCATAGAGTGTGGAGTTGCTCCAGAGAGATCCCTTATTTTAGAAGATGGAAATCCAATAACCTTTTATTCAGATGGAATAAAATTTGAGGACTCATTCCCAGCAAACGCCATCCTTGTGGATGGAAAAGGCGTTGGAGATGTTGGCACCACTATTTTAAAAGAAAGGCAACTGCTCGCTGACGAAGGTATGGTTATACTCATAATGGTGTTGGATGGAAATAGTGGCGAAGTCCTAATTGGTCCAAAGTTACAGTCAAAGGGCTTTATATTTGAACAAGAATATTCGTATATTCTCGAAGAGGCAGAAAACATCGTACTAGATATATACAATAAATCAGGTAAGATTTCCAAGTCCACGTTAAAGAAAAAGGTAAAAAACTCCCTTAGGAGATACTTTAGAAGAACCTTGGAGAGGGACCCTGTTGTAATACCAGTCATTATTTCAGTTTAATAAAAAAAAGAGGGATTGTAATGAAATTAATTAGAGTTTTTTTCAGAGGCAAAGCATTTTATGGGGCCATTGCAGATCAAAAGGTCTACCCCTTAGACAAAGAAGCAAAACAATATGGGCCATTACCACTTAAAGATATTCAACTTCTTCCCTTGGTTGTTCCATCAAAGATAATATGCGTTGGGCTAAATTACAAGGCCCATGCAAGGGAACTAGGCATGGACATACCTGAAGAGCCAATTCTCTTTTTAAAGCCCCCATCATCAGTGATTGGCACTGGAGAAAATATTGTTTATCCAAAGATGTCAAAAAATGTCCACTATGAAGGGGAGCTTGCAGTGGTTATGGGCAAACAGTGTAAAAATGTATCACCAAAAGATGCGCCAGAGTACATCTTTGGGTTTACATGCGCAAATGATGTAACTGCCAGGGACCTGCAACAAAAGGATGGACAGTGGACCAGGGCCAAAGGTTTTGATACCTTTTGCCCAGTTGGACCATGGATTGAGACAGATTTTAGAGAACTAGAGGATTTAACCCTAAAAACCATAGTCAATGGTGAAGTAAAACAAGAAGGTAAGACATCTGATATGATAGTTGACCCTTTTGAGCTGGTCAGTTTTATCTCCTCAATAATGACACTTCTGCCTGGAGATGTTATTTTAACAGGTACGCCCCCAGGCGTAGGGGAACTAAAAGTAGGAGATGAAGTACAAATAGAAATTGAAGGACTTGGAACACTTATAAACAAGGTAGTAAATGAAGAACAATAGGCAAATTTTTACCTTGCAAACTCTCCTTTTTTCGTCTAAAAGGCACAACTTGCGTGCAAAAATACACACACCCACAGCACAAACCTTTGGGTCCCACAGGGAATTTTCACCTGAATTTTAGGTGAATACAGAAAATTAACAGCAAAGTGGGAGTTGGTTTTGCTTGGGTGGAGGAAAAACCCAAAGGAGGCATTATGGCAAAAATCACAATGAAAGAGATGTTGGAGTCAGGTGTGCACTTTGGCCACCAGACCAGGCGCTGGAATCCCAAAATGAAGCCCTTTATCTTTGGATCAAGGAAGGGCATCCACATCATTGACCTGCAAAAGACTATTCCACTTTTTGAACGCGCCTATGAATTTATTTCAGATGTTGTTGCAAATGGCGGCAAGGTCCTTTTTGTGGGAACCAAAAGACAGGCCCAGGACATTGTCAGGGAAGAAGCCCAGCGGTGTGGTATGTTTTATGTGGTCCACCGTTGGCTTGGGGGGACCCTTACTAATTTTAAGACAATAAAAAAGCGTATAGACAAGATGAAAGAGCTTGAACAGATGTTTGAAGATGGGTCCATAAATAAGTTTCCAAAAAAAGAAATCATCAGGATGGAAAGGATATTGAAAAAATTACAAAATGCCCTTGGTGGAATCAGGGACATGGAAGGTTATCCCCAGGCAGGTTTTATTGTGGATCCCAAAAAAGAAGAAAATGCAGTAAAAGAATTTAACAAGCTGGGAATTCCCATTGTTGCAATAACAGATACCAACTGCGACCCAGATGTAATTGACTATATTATCCCTGGAAATGACGATGCAATCAGGGCCATTAAACTATTTACATCAAAAATTGCTGATGCATGTATTGAAGGTGCTGCAAGGAGAAAGGAATTGGAAGCTGAAGCAGAGAAGGAAAGACAGGAAAAAGGAGAAGAGGTTGTAGAAGAAAAAACAGAAGAAAATATGGAAAAAACCCAAGAGGAGGACAATAAAAATGAAGATAACAGCTAAGATGGTCAAAGAATTAAGAGAAAAAACAGGTGCTGGAATGATGGACTGCAAAAAGGCACTTCAAGAGTCAGGGGGAGATGAGGAAAAGGCCCTTGCCTGGCTCAGGGAAAAGGGAATTTCCAAGGCCCAGAAAAGGGCTGGAAAAACTGCATCTGAGGGCATGATTGGATCATATATACACATGAATGGGAAAATAGGTGTGTTAGTTGAAATAAATTGTGAAACTGATTTTGTTGCAAAAAGCGATAAATTCCAGGAATTTGCCAAAAATGTGGCCATGCAAATAGCTGCCTCAAATCCCCTGTATGTCTCTTCAGAAGATGTGCCAGAAGATGTTTTAGAAAAGGAAAAACAGATCTATACCAATCAGGCAAAAGAGGAGGGAAAACCAGAAAATATTATTCCAAGGATAGTAGAAGGGAAATTAAAAAAATTTTACAAAGAAGTGTGTCTGTTAGAGCAACCTTATATTAGAGACGATTCCCTCTCAATCCAAGACCTTTTAAATGAACTGGTCTCTGTTTTGGGAGAAAAGATAGTAATTCGCAGATTTGTGCGATTTGAAGTAGGAGAAAAACTGGATTAAAAAAAGGGCCTCAGAGGCCCTTTTTTTTTGCAAAAATAAATGGAGTCCTGGTTATGAAAAATATTATGTATAAGAGAATACTTTTAAAGCTAAGTGGAGAGGCACTTGCTGGTGAAAAAAAATATGGAATTGACCTAACGTCCATTGATAATATCTGCAATGATATAGCTGAAGTGGCTAAAATGGGAGTTGAAATCGCCCTGGTTATTGGCGGTGGAAATATTTTTAGGGGAGTATCAACATCCGCCAAAGGCATGGACAGGGCACAGGCAGATTACATGGGAATGCTTGCCACTGTGATGAATGGGCTTGCGCTGCAAGATAGACTTGAGAGCCTTGGTCTGCCAACCAGGCTTATGACTGCCATTAGGATGCAAGAAGTGGCTGAACCATATATCCGTAGACGGGCGCTTAGACACCTGGAAAAAAAACGCATAGTAATTTGTGCAGCAGGTACAGGGAATCCATATTTTACAACAGATACAGCTGCAGCCCTTAGGGCAATGGAACTGAAAACAAATGCATTGCTCAAGGCCACCAGGGTTGATGGAGTCTATGACAGGGATCCAGAAAAAGACAGAACCGCTCAAAAATTTTCTCAAATCTCTTACATTGACGTATTAAAAAAAGGGCTCAAGGTCATGGACTCAGCAGCCATATCTTTATGTATGGACAATGGCCTACCCATTGTGGTATTCAATCTCCTCAAGCGACACAACATTAAAAGGGTAGTTCTTGGAGAAATTGTGGGAACTGTGGTAAAAGGAGGTGTATGATGGACAAGGTATTTAAAGATTGCGAAACCAAAATGGAAAAGGCCATTGAAAAATTAAAAAAAGACTTTAATAAACTCAGAACTGGCAGGGCATCTGCCTCATTGGTGGAAGACATTTTAATTGACTACTACAACACCCCAACTCCTTTGAAACAATTGGCTTCTATTTCCATCCCTGATAGCAGAACAATTGCCATTCAACCATGGGACAAAAATTCTATGGGAGATGTTGAAAAGGGAATAATGAAATCTGATCTGGGTTTGACTCCAGTAAATGACGGTAAGATGATCAGGATAAATATCCCTCCACTCACAGAGGAGAGGAGAAAAGAACTTGTTAAAGTGGCCAAAAAATACACTGAAGATGCAAAAATAGCCATAAGAAATATTAGAAGGGAAGGAAATGAAGCCCTTAAAAAGATGAAAAATAATAAAGAGATCACAGAAGATGACCTATATGATGGTCAAGAAGAGATCCAGAAAATAACTGATAGATATATTGAAAAGGCAGACGAACTTTTTAAGGAAAAAGAAAAAGAAATCATGGAAATATAGCTATTTTTAAATTTCATTCCTGTTAGGAAGTGTATAAATGGAAGATAACAAAAAAAGACCTCCACTCACCCATCTTGCTATAATAATGGATGGAAATGGGAGATGGGCACAAAAACGGGGTCTGCCAAGGTATGAGGGGCACAGGCAGGGCACAAAGACTGCAAAAAAAATAGTGGAGGAGTGTAGAAGGCTGAATATAAAATATCTTACCCTGTATACCTTTTCAAAGGAAAACTGGAAAAGACCTAAGGATGAAGTGAATTTTCTCTTCGACCTGCTTGTGGATTTTTTGAACAGGGAATATAAATCTCTTGTGGAACAATCTATAAAATTAAATATATTAGGAGATTACACAAAACTTCCATTTCCCGCAAAAAAGGCTATAGAATTTACCTTAAAAAAGACCAGTAATTGCCAAGAGATGGTATTAAATCTGGCTCTAAACTACTCAGGTAGGGAAGAGATAGTACAGGCTGTAAAAAAAATCATCAAACAGGGAATAGATCCAAACACCCTGGATGAAGAAAATTTTAAGGAGTACTTATATACTAATTCTCAGCCTGATCCTGATTTAATTATCAGGACAAGCGGGGAAATCCGCCTCTCCAATTATCTGCTCTATCAATCTGCCTACTCTGAGTTGTACTTTACCCCTGTCCTGTGGCCTGATTTCACAGAAGAGGAACTGCGTAAAGCACTTGATGAATACTCAAAAAGACACAGAAGGTTTGGTGGCCTTTGATTAGAATTTTAGGAAGACATATGAATTCACACAAAAAAAGGATTTTAACAACTTTAGTAGTTTTACCTGTTGTTGCATGGATCATCCTTTTTGGATCAAATTTTTTTTTACAGATTTTAATCTTTTGTGTAAGTGGACTGGCCCTTTTTGAATTCCTCTCCCTTTTTTGGGGAAACAACCACTTCAATCTAAAAATAACGTCTATCCTTTTGGCCTTACCAATGGTATTTAGTAATTTTATTCACGTGTCAGTAGAGTTTTTGCTCGTTTCCTCCTTCTGGATACTAAATTTATTCTTCCTGTATTCCTATGGCATAGGGAGGACCTATGATGAAAATGGTATAGATAAGGGGAAAAGTACAGATACACAGTCACATCCTCGTTCTATATCGTGGATGGATATTCAACTAATCTTTCTAGGCATTGTTTATATCCCATATATTTTACAATTCTTCAACTCTGTCCCAAGAAAAGAAATAGTGTTCATTCTGGGCATAGCCATTATATCTGATACATGTGCATATTATTCTGGGAGGCTCTTTGGGAAGAGAAAGCTGTGGCCCAGGGTAAGTCCTAAAAAGACATGGATGGGATCATTTGGAAGTCTTTTGGGTTGCTTATTATTTTCTTTCATTTATGGGGAAATATTTTTCTCAATGTCCTGGTATCAAATTCTAATTTTAGGTACACTTCTAAACCTTGGAGCACAACTTGGAGACCTATTTGAGTCAGCTCTAAAGCGCTATCTAAAAATAAAAGATTCAGGATTCATCTTACCTGGACATGGTGGAATTTTGGATCGCATAGACAGTCTCTTATTTGTATGTCCCATTTATCTGATTTTCAGCAAATATTTTCTAACAGTTTAATAACTTTTCAACAAAAAGCACGTAAGGACAATGGAATACATATCTTCTCTGGACAAAGCATATAATCTACCAGAAAAAAGAAAAATTTCCATTTTAGGCAGCACAGGCTCTATTGGTGTTAGCACCCTAGAGGTAATTGGAGATAAGAGGGATAAATTTTCAGTCATAGGACTCGGTGCTGGAGAAAATATCCACAGGCTGGCTGATCAGGCAAAAAAATTCAGGCCCACATATCTTTGCGTAAAGTACGAGGATTTAATAGGCCCATTAAAAGAACTTCTGCCATCAGACTACTCACCTGAAATACTTACAGGGATACAAGGGTATAATGAACTCGCCACCCTGGATGAAGCCCACATGATTGTGCAGGCCCAGGGTGGTGCAGCTGGTCTTGCACCCACAATAAAGGCTATAGAACGGGGAAAGGTAGTTGCCCTTGCAAACAAGGAATCCCTTGTGCTGGCTGGTCCAATAATAAAAAAATTGTGCAAAAAAACTGGTGCATCTATCCTGCCAATAGATTCTGAGCACAATGCAATTTTTCAGATAATGGAAGGTAGAAATAAAACAGAGGTACACAAAATAATTCTAACAGCCTCAGGAGGGCCTTTTTTTGGAAAGGACAAAGGTTTTCTAGAACATGTTACCAGGGAAATGGCCCTAAACCATCCCAATTGGTCCATGGGACCTAAAATCACAATTGACTCAGCAACACTTATGAACAAAGGCCTGGAAGTAATTGAGGCCTATTACTTATATGGCATGAATTTAGACAAAATTGAGGTTGCCATCCACAGGGAAAGCATAATCCATTCTATGGTTGAATTTTGTGACAGATCAATAATTGCGCAAATGGGAATTCCAGATATGAGGCTACCCATTGCATATTGCCTGAATTTTCCAAAAAGGATGGAATTGCTTTGGGACAGATTGGACCTTTTTGAGATTGGTAATTTAAGCTTCTTTAGGCCTGATACAAAAATGTTTCCCATGCTAAGGCTAGCAACTGATGCATTGAGGGGAGGACAGAGTTTTGTCATAGCCCTAAATGCCTCAAATGAAGTTGCTGTTGATGCATTTTTGTCTAACAGGATAAAATTCCTGGACATAGTTACCTTAAACAAAATGGTGTTAGATAACCACAGACCCCGTAAAATAGAAGAGTTAGAGGACATTTTAGAGATTGATGTCTCCACAAGGACATTGGCACAATCCCTTTTAAAGGAGATGAGCGCAAGATGACGAGTATACTGGCCATAGTATTTGTCCTGGGACTTTTGATATTCTTCCATGAATTGGGTCACTTTTTAGTGGCAAAGGCCTTGGGTGTTGGGGTAAAAACCTTTTCCCTGGGATTTGGTCCGAAGATCTGGGGATTTAGGCTAAACAGAACAGACATGATACTATCAGCAATCCCTTTGGGAGGGTATGTAAAGCTATTTGGAGAGGAAGATGATGACTATGACCCCAGATTTTCTGAAGAAGAAGACTTTTCAAAGAGACCACCCATTCAAAGGATGTTGGTTGTTGGTGCTGGTCCTATATTTAATCTATTGCTTGCCTGGATCTTATATTTTTTTGTATTTATAAATGTTGGTCAGCAGATGCTAACAAACGAGATTGGTGGTGTTGTGGACAGATCTCCTGCCAAAGTTGCTGGTCTTAAAAAGGGAGATAAAATAATTGAAATAAACGGCCATAAAATAACTTATTGGCATGAGATAGTAAGCGCTGTATCAAATGAAAAAAAATTCCCCTTAAGATTTAAGATCAAAAGGGATAATAAAATTAAAGTATTTGAAATAACCCCTAGAGTGGAAAAGACAAAAAATATATTTGGAGAAGAAATAAAAGTAAACAGGATTGGGATAATAGCTGCCAATAAATGGGTCCACATACAGCTCGGTGCCAAAGATGCTCTGCTACTTTCTTTTAAACAGACCTGGGTGGTCACCAAACTAACAGTTGAGGGAATTATTAAGCTAATTGAAAGGGTGGTTCCTGTAGAAAATATTGGGGGACCAATTATGATAGCCCAGCTGGTCTCTCAACAGGCAAAGGCAGGAATATTTGACCTGCTGGCATTAACAGCATTAATCAGTATCAATCTGGGTCTCTTAAATCTCCTTCCCATCCCAGTGCTTGATGGTGGACACATCTTATTTTGTTCTCTGGAGATTGTAATGAAAAGACCCCTCAGTCCAAGGGTTAGGGAAATTGCCATTAAAATTGGCCTTACTATTTTAATTTCTCTTATGATGTTAGCTGTATACAACGACATACACAGAATAATTGGATCAAATATTAAATAATGAAAAAAAAATATACCCTGTGTGTAAATTCAGCAGAAGAGTGGATTCAGATAGCTGTGGCAGAATATGGTGAACTTATATGTGGTATTGAAACAAAATCAAATAAAAAAGGTATTGTTTTGATTCCAAAAATGATACAACAGTGTCTTGAGCTGGCCAATTCACACATAGAAGAAATAGAAAAAATCGCATGTGTAATAGGTCCTGGCTCTTTTACTGGCCTTAGAATATCCTTATCTATTGTCTCTTCAATATCAATCACCAGGAATATACCAATTGGTCCCATAAACTACATTGAACTCCTTGCTTTTAATGGATTTAGATTTATTGAAGGCACAATCTTTGTGGTTCAATATGCAAAAATAGATCTATTCAATGTGCAGGGCTTTGTAGGGCCAGAGCCAATTTCCTCAATAACAGACTTAAAGGTGATAAATTCTGACCAAATAAAGGATATTATAAGTATCCATGACAATATAAAAGTCCTTGGTAGTGGAGTCAGGAAATCCCCTGACTTATTTAAAGGACCTCACATAAAAATTCTGGATGATGTGTTTGACAGACCATCCCTTGACTCACTTGCCAAGTACTCTGAAAACACAACCGTCTCCACGAAAATCCCTCATCCCTTATATTTAAGGCCATCTGATGCAGAACAAAATTTAGATAAAATTATAAAAAATCGAGGACTAGGAGAGTTTCGTTAACCCAAGTTTGTGAAATGATAAACTTAGGTCAAGATACGCACCACCTCTTTTTTTAAATCATCTATTTTAAATGGTTTCACCAATCTGCCCATAAACCCATGCTTAGAAAAACTATTCATCACTGGATCGTTTGAATATCCACTAGAGACAATGGCCCTTACATTGGGATCCATTTCAAGCAGCCTTTTTATTGCATCTTTGCCACCCATACCACCTGGAATTGTCAAATCCATTATCACTAAATCAAATTTTTCTCCCTTTTTTAGGGCCTCTTCATATAAAGAAACAGCATCTTCTCCACATCCACAAACATCAACTGAGAGTCCCATATCTTCAAGCGCTACTTTACACAGATCAGCAATGGTCTCTTCATCGTCCATTATAAGCACCCTTCCAGTTATTTTCTCAATACCTTTCGACTCAACATATTGATCTTTCTTTAATACTTTTGCCTTCTTCAGGGCAGGCAAATATATAATAAAGGTAGACCCCTCTCCTGGAGTTGATTGGACTTCAATATGCCCTTTATGTCTTTTTACTATACTAAATACAATTGATAGACCCAGCCCACTGCCCATTTGTTTGGTGGTAAAATAGGGATCAAAGATTCTGTTTAAATATTTTTTAGGAATTCCTATTCCTTCATCTCTGATAGCTATCTTAATATGTGAATAGTAAGTATGGAACTTGTCAGTTACATTCTTCACCTCCACATACAAATTCCCTCCATTTGGCATGGCCTCTTTTGCATTTATAACAATATTAGAAATTGCTTGCACTATTTGACTCTTATCTCCTCTTAAAACCCATAGGTCAGAATCTATATCAAACACAGGTTTTACATTGCTTCCTGTTAAATGGAATTTAACCGCTTCCTTTATAGTGGCCTTTACATCCATTGGCTCTAGAACAGGATCACCTCCCTTTGCAAAGGTAAGGAGTTGGGAAGTGAGCCCCCTGGCCTTTTCCAACATGGCCATAGAGGTCTTAAGTCTTTCATTTGCTGGAGAATCTTTGGGAAGTCTTAACTTTGCCAATTCAATATTACCAAAAATTCCTGTAAGCATGTTATTAAAGTCATGGGCTATTCCTCCAGCAAGAACGCTTATGGATCTCATTTTCTCCACATTAAGCCTATCTATCTCTCTTTTTATCTTGTCTGTAATATCATTAAAAACTATTACTACACCTCTAATTATTTCAGGAGAGGATGCATCTCTAATTGGAGAAGCTGTAATATCAACTGGAATATTGATTTTATGCTTTGTCTCCATTACCACAGTTTCTTCATATGAAACTTCTCTATTTTCCTTAAATGCCATAGAAACAGGATCTACTAAAGGCTCTTTTGAGTAATAGCCTCTTAAACTAATTATCTCTTTTATGTTTTTACCAACAAGATCTTCTTTTTTCAGATTTAAAAACCTTTCACAACTGGGATTTACCCTGATAATATTCCCTTCAGTATTTGTTACAATAACTCCCTCTGCAATTGAATTTAAAGTAATTCTTAAATTTTCTTCTCTATCCAACAGGTCCAATTCCATCTTCTTCTTTTCAGTTATATCCCTTGAAACCACTAAAACAGAATTATTTGTTTTTGGAGATATCCTGGCTTCAAAAAATTTTTCTTTTCCATCTATTTTGAGAGAGTATTCATGGGTTGCCACTCTGTTTTTTTCCAAAGACCATAAAATCAATTCCATCCGTCTATGAGCAATATTCCTAGGCAAAACGTCAAAAATGGTTTTCCCAAGGAGTTCATCCTTGCACCTTCCTATTGGGTTTTCCTTTTCTGGAACAATTACGTAAATGTATCTCCCATTTTTGTCTATCTCAAGAATCATATCTGTCATTGCATTAAATAGAGATCTCAACTTATTCTCAGATTCTTCCAGGGCAGAAAAGGCCTTTACTTTATCTGTAATATCAGTGTAGTGTTCTACTCTTCCCCCTTTATAAAGACCACTTTTAATTGGACAACTCCAATGCTCCAACCACCTTTCATATCTTCCTTCAGCAGGAAGCATGTGACAAACAAAATTTTCTATGTATGTATTATTCTTATAACATGAAATAACCCTATTTTTAAATTCATCAGGATCCTCAAAAAAAATCGCGATCTTTTCCTCTATTAACTGGACCTTATCCTTCCCTATCACGTCTTCCCTTTTTATGGAAAATATTTTTTCCAATGCCTTATTAACCCAAACTATTTTAAAATTTTTGTCCAGGATTAATAAACCAACATTGGAAGAATCCATGACATCGTAAATTAAAGTTTTGTATCTCTGTTCACTTATATCTAATTGTTCCTTCTCTTTAATTAATCTGTCTTGAACCTCTATTTTTTTTGCAAGCATCCGATTCACATGCACTGCCAAACTCTTGAATTCTGAAAAATTTAACCTGTCAATGTCCACCAATACGTCCTCTGTTTCAGACTTTTTGAAAAAAGAAGTCAATTTTTCAATATCCTTTATACTAGAAAGCATAAGCGATCTAAAAATAAACCAAAATATGGATAAGATAAGTATTAATAGCATCAAACTTAAAATCAGATTGTTTTTTGTAAAACCATTTAATCTAGATTTAAAAAGATCAAACATCCCCGCCATATCGTCTAAATATACACCAGTCCCAATGATCCATTTCCAAGGTTTATATTCTATCACATATGAAATCTTTTCAGAGGGTTGTCCACTGGACGGTTTTTCCCAGACATATCTTGTATAACCCCCGCCATTATCTTTAACTAACCTTAAAAATTTCTCCAAAATCTCTGGACCATTTACTTTATTGAGGTTCGATAAATTTTTGCCTATAAATTTTTTATTTCTGTGGGCCAATACTATACCTTTTGAATCAAGAATGAAAATATATCCATCTTTTCCAAACTTAACATAAGACACCCTGTCTAATATCTCTTTTTTTAACTGTCCCTCCAATTCCCTTAGATCATATGACACTACTATGACAACATCTAATGGCTTAAACAACTTAACATAAGTAACTTTATTATCTTTTACATTTGACTTAAAAATCCCTTCTCCTTTAGTTTTAATAAATTTCATCAGATATGGCAGGTTACCAATCATTTCATTTGAACTGGTATTACATATTACACTTTTCTCATTAATCTTTGTAAGACAGATATTACCATAACCTCTATCTCTTGCCTCAGTTATCAAAGTATCAATGGCTACCTTTAAAATTTCATCTTTGCTCATTCTGGATTTATTTACTTCATATAGATCATTTATCAGAAAATAGATCTCGTTACTGCGCTGTTTTAAAATATTGTTGAGCCTTTTATATGTTCCTCTTCTCTCATATTCCATCATATCAGTGACACTATTCACTTGCCTCTTTATTATAAATTTATACTGGGAAATTATAGTTTGCCTCCACTCCTTGTACAGAGATTTTAAACTTAGATTATAGCTAATCAGAATTCCTGTTATAATTATTATTCCAATAAATATGGGAGACCAGATGTAAATCCATTTTAGATACTTAAAAAAACTTCTGTTTTTATACATAACGATTCCCCAAATAATTAAATCATCTTACTGAACTTATATTTTCGAGATAAGGTAGCCTATCAAAAAAATAGATTCAAGGGATAAAAGATTAATTGAAAAGAAATTTATTAAAGAAAGGACTACAACATATTTATTGAAAACTCTAAAAATAACTTAAATCCCAATTGTTTTAATTGATCCAACTTAGGGATTAAGCTAATTTCTTTCTTTGGGAATAAATAATAGTTCCTATAAAACTTATCCAACCACATTGGTTCTTTTCTCGGACTGTAAATATATTTCTTGAGTGGGATATTTTGGTGCTTTGTCCGAGATATTGTATAAGGCCAAAGTCCCTTTATAAAAACTCCAAGAGGAAGGGGTGAATGTTTTACTATTTCCTGCAACATATTCAGTTCCTTTACTTCAGGAGATACAACAACTCCTTTAAATCCCATATTTGCTGCCAAATATACTCCCTCACTATTTGTTATGTTGGCAAAGGGTCCTAACCAGGCATGTATTGAATTTAAGGATACCAATCCAACGTGATGCAGGGAATTTAAAATAAAAAATTTAAAACCCATTGAAACCAGTTTATCTATCTGATTTTTCCATTTCTTTTCATCTTCTGGCCATATAACAGGATCTAAAAATATCCATGTATTCCTTGACAAGGACACTGGATCTATATTTGGATTATATATCCATAAACCAAAAGATCTTGCCCTATCTCTTCTCATGAAAGAGGAAGAAGTGTTAATAACAAGATGGGTAGTAGGATAATTTGACCTTTTATTTTTTGGATAAGATATTAATTTCATGGGTCCCAATTTGTTTTCACGGACTTTATGCCTAACAGAACCCTTTGAAAAGTTTGACCACTCACCTTTCAGTCTGTTTATCTCCCTCACCAAATCAGATTCCCTTCTATCTATTAAGAAGACCGGTTTAGCTATGTCAGATCTATTTAAATAAAACTTTTTCCCTTTTTTTACAAACGTGTTAACCCGAACGAGATTATGTCCCCTGGTTTTTTCATAGGAGATCCTCAACCTATCTCCAGGTAGAAGATCAATTTTGGGTCTTATATAAACCCTAGACCGTGACTTAGAAGTTGTTCCAATTTTTAGCCCAGAGGCTGATTCCCTGTCCAATTCAATGGGATTATACTTTCTATGAGTTAAAAAGAAGTAGTGAGTTGTAGGTCTTCCAAGACTCATATCCAGCAGGTCCATTGCTAATTTCTTGGCCTTAGTGTCATTTGGGTTATCCCTTAAGACCTTATAGGCCTTTGTCACATAGTAGACATAGTGGGGACCTTTTTTTCTGCCTTCAATCTTAAAACTCACAACTTGGGGTATTTTCAAGAGTACCTTAATCAGGACATCCAACCCAAGGTCCCTACAAGAAAAATACTTTTCTTTGGTGTCCTTAAACCTGTATGTCCTCCTACACGGCTGAACACATTCACCTCTAAGGCCCATCTTACCACCCATCATTCCAGACCAATAACACCTCCCCGACACACCATAACAAAGGGCACCGTGGACAAACACCTCCAAACCAATATTACCACAACACTGGGATAGATATTTTATCTCATCTATGGTGAGTTCCCTGGGCAGCACCACTCGTGTTACACCTAGTTTGCTTAAAGTTCCAAAACTAGAACCCAAAGATACATTTGCAAGTGTTGAGATATGAATCTCAAAATCAAAATCTTTGTTTATAATATTTAAAAGGCCTGGATCCTGCAAAATCAGCGCATCTGGCTTTACATACCTTTGTAGAAGAATTAGATATCCAAGGACCTTAGATAATTCATCTTCCCTTATTAGGGAATTTAGGGCTATATAGAGCTTAACTCCTTTGGAGTTTGCAAATTCCCTGAGGGTTATTAGTTCTTTGATTTCAAAATTTGTTGCCTTTGCCCTTGCTGAAAACTCTTTAAGCCCCACATAAACAGCATTCGCACCAGCAGATATTGCAGCAAAAAAACTCTCTTTATCACCTGCTGGAGATAAAATTTCAGGTACGCTGGATTTCATATATAATTCCCTTAAATGCACATCCACTGGCTAAGATAATAATAAAAAGGACAGGAAAATAAAAAGAGAGGGAATTTTTCCCCCTCTTTTTTGTTACGCAGGTTGATGGACTTTTTCTGGTTCTTTTTCAGGGGTAGGTCCGATTCCAAGTAGAATGGAACCCGCAATATAAATAGATGAATAGGTACCAACTATTATACCAATAAATAGGGATAGGGCAAAATTAAAGATTACTCCTCCACCCAAAAATAACATTGCAGCTACTACTAGCAAAGTGGTACCTGATGTGAGGAGTGTCCTACTAAGTGTTTGATTTATCGCTTCATTAATGACATCAAACAGAGGCTTTTTCTTTTTTGGACCCCTTAAATTTTCCCTAATCCTATCAAAAATAACTATTGTATCGTTTAGGGAATACCCAATTATGGTTAAAAGACCTGCTACTACTGTTAGATCAAATTCTCTATTAAATAGAGAGAAAAAGCCAACAGTTATCGTAACATCATGTATGAGTGCAACCACTGCTCCCAGGGCATAATTTAGCTTTAAATACCAGCATAAAACCAGTGTGATAAATATAGCTGCAATAATCAAAATTGTTATGGGCATATTAATGAGTTTTAACACATAGACACCTGCTGATAGCGCTATTGCCATAATGGCAGCAGTACCCCACTTTTGCTCAAATCTCCCTGAGATATATATTGATATCAACAAAACCGCATAAAACAACGCCTCCAAAGCCTTATTTTTTAGTTCTGAGCCAATTTTCGGGCCCACCATCTCAAGACGCTGAATCTCAAAAGGAACCTGTAATTTTTTCAAGGCATCTGCCACCCTGCTCCTTATCATCTCAGGTTGATCGTTTGATGCCCCTGCCCTAAGTAAATATTGATTTAAGTCAGATTGACCAAATCTCTGGATCCTAAGTCCTTTTAAATTAACACTCTTTAAGGCTTGTTTTATCTTTTTTACATCCACTTGTTTTTTAAATTTTACCTGGATATTGATTCCACCAGCAAAGTCAATTCCATAGTTTAAACCGCCTTTTATAAGGATACTAATAAGTCCTATCAAAATCAGAGAAATAGACAAAAAAGCAGCCAGCTTTCTCTTTCCCATAAAATCTATATTAGTATCTGGCTTAATTAACTCTATACCCATGGTATATATGTCCCCCAATATTTATAGTTTAAATTTGGCACCCTGTTTTACCCTTTTAAGCCACAAGGCAAAAAATATTTTTGACACATAGATAGCTGTAAACATGGACGCAAAAGTACCAACAGACAAAGTCACAGCAAAACCCCTTACAGGGCCACTACCAAACTGATATAATATTATAGCTGCAAGTATGGTGGTTAAGTTGGCATCAACAATAGTCAAAGTTGATCTGGAAAATCCAATTTCCACAGCCTTTTGCGCAGAAAGCCCCTTTCTCAGCTCTTCCCTTATCCTCTCAAATATAAGTACACTGGCATCAACAGCAGTACCAATTAAAAGAATAAGTCCCGCAATACCCGGCATAGTGAGGGTGGCGCCAAAACCTGCCAGCACTGCTATTACCAATATGAGATTTAAAACCAGTAAGATATCAACTATTAGGCCTCCCACTCCATAGTAAATAATGGTGAAAATAAATACCAAACCACCTCCCGTGAGTATGGAGGTAAGACCCTGTCTTATTGACTGTTCTCCAAGTGATGGACCAACAGAAGATTCATGGAGCACAGATACAGGCGCTGGTAGAGATCCTGCCCTTAATACTATTGCCAAATCATGGGCCTCATCTAAAGTAAACCGACCAGTTATGGATGCTCGTCCTCCACTAATCTTCTCTCTGATCACTGGGGCAGAATAGACCTTATTATCAAGGATAATGGCCAACCGCTTATTTACATTTTCCCCAGTAACCCGTTCAAATATACGTGCCCCTTGTCGATTAAAACTAAGGGTAACGTAAGGTTGATTGAATTGATCAAATGCAACAGAGGCATCTGTAATATAGTCTCCTGTTAAGACTGCCTGTTTTTTTACCACAATGGGCTCTTTTGCATAAGAACCATCTACCCTCCTTCGATACAAATATAACACCTCATCATCTACTGGGATATCTCCTTTTTCTATCTGCTCTTTACTTACATCATCATCAACCAGCTTAAATTCCAAGTGTGCTGTCTTCTTGATTATATCTATTGCACGATTGGCATCTTCAATCCCTGGTAATTGCACCTGAATCCTGTAATTTTCCAGCTTTCTGATATCTGGCTCAACAACTCCAAACTGGTCAATCCTGTTTCTAATTACCTTTAATACCTGGTCAAGGGTTAAGTCCTTTAACTTCTTTTTATACTCCTCTTTTAAGGCAAATAAATATTTTTTTCTCCCTTTTATTTCGTCAATTTTTAGGACAGTAATCTGAGAATTAAAGTATCTTTTAATAATATCATCTACTATCTGAGATTTACTACTATCCACCAAATAAAAGGATAGCCTATCTTTTCCAATAACCCTGGGACGAATAATTATAGCCCCCTTTTTCCTGGCCTCAGCCCTAATATCTTCTCCTATTTGTTCCAGGGCATTTGAAATGGCCTTATCCATGTCAATCCCCAAGACTAAATTGATACCGCCCTGGAGATCCAAACCAAGCTTTACCCTATTTTTAGGGAGGAATTTGGCAAGGGTAGAATCTTTTGACACAAATGAGGGCAGGGCAAACAAAATTCCAAAACCCAACACAATAGACGCAACAATCACTCGCACCCTTAAATTTCCCAACATTTTTTATTCCTCTATTTCTTGTTTTGGTCCTTTTCAGGAGACCTGCGGTTTGACACCAGTGCTGAAATATAGTTTCGATTGACCTTAACAACCACCTTATTTGCAACCTCCAAAGACAACTCGTCTCCATCTATATCTACTATTCGACCATAAAGCCCCCCACTTGTGACAACCAGATCCCCTTTTCTCAAACTCTCCAACATCTGCCTATGCTGTTTGGCCTTTTTTTGCTGAGGCCGAATAAGTAAAAAATAGAAAATAGCAAATAAAATGATTAAGGGCATAAAGGCCATAATTGGATTTTGTGCACTTCCGCCACCCTGTGGTTGTGCCATTGCAAAGGCTAAAGTATTAAAAAACATAACAACTCCTTTCTCGTTTAATAAAGTAAAAAAATATAGCTAACGTCCTAGCACCTTTGATTTTAATCTCACACCAAATACCCAATAGTGGTAATTGGTGTCAAGTTTTTACCAGTATTTCTTCCACTTATTATACTCTTTTTCAAACTCCTTTAACACCTGTTTTTCCTTGGCTGTCTTTGCCAGTAATCTTGCCCTACCTAGATATTTATTCATTCTATCCTTATCCCCTTTGTATAGGGCTGCATAAGCATAATGTATATACCCATAAAAGGGGGATATATATCTTCCCATAACTCTACCTAAAATTGTATGTATTTCACTATCATGGGGAACGTATTCTAATATCCTGGTCAAATCATCAATGGCCAATTTGGCCATTCCCTTATCTGCGTAGATCCTTGCCCTAAAATAAAGTGCATAATAGTCATTATGATCCACGTCTATGGCTTTATTCAAATATTTCAGGGCAAGATCCATTTTGCCTAAATTAAAATAAAATCTTCCCTTTTCCCTGTACCAAAACTTTAGTTTATTTTGACATATATCATTTGCAATTAATTTCTCCGCCTCCTGTATCATATTTTTTTTTAGCAAAACAAATGCCCTGACCAATCTTCTGCCGCATATGTTTCTTAAATTAGAAGAAAGATCCAGGGCCAAATCTGGGTCAGTATAGTGGGCCAGGACCAAAGTTTTTATTTCTTCAAATTGTCTATTTGATACTTTTTTCCCTTTTACAGGAAAGAACTTCTCCATTTGTTCCAAATAAGATATCCTTTCCTCTATTCCTGGATGGGTCAAAAAATATGGAGGGACATTGTTCTCTCCAGACAGGGTCTTTTGTTTCTTTAACTTTAAAAATGCCTTTACCATTGATGAAGGGGGATATCCTGCCTTTGTAAGGTATTGAATTCCCACTTGATCTGCCTCTCTTTCCTGCTTTCTTGTGAATTTTAACATGGCACTTTGTACCCCTGCAATGGACCCCATGGCAACAGCCTGGCCCACGGAGCTACCTATGAGTGCTCCAGCAAGCAATCCCACCAGACTACCAACTGTAAGGAACTTCTGTCTTTTTATATTTGCAGCAATATGTCTCTGGGTCACATGGGAAAATTCATGGGCAAGGACAGATGCCAGTTCAGCCTCTGAATCCATAAGGACTATAATGCCTGTGTTCACAAAAACATGGCCACCTGGTCCTGCAAAGGCGTTTATCTGAGAATTGTGTATCACATCAACTGTAATGTCAAAGGGTTGAGGAGGGAGAACGGCCTTTAGTCTTTTGGCAACCCCTCTAACATAATTTACAATATAAGGATCATAAACTATTGGGTAGTGGGTTGTAATATATACGTAAAATTTTTTGCCCAGTTTTGCTTCATCTGAAATGGTAAAATCACCTAATGATGCAAAGGTAGTTTGTACTGTGCAGATAAAAAATATAAAAAAGAAAAATAACCTTTTTTTCAATAAGAGCCTCTCTAAACTATTTATTCATTAGGTCCAAAAATTGTCTATTGTTCTTTGTACCCTTCATCTTATCTAACAAAAATTCCATACTATCAAGTGGACTCATGGTAGCTAGAACCTTCCTGAGTATCCATACCCTGTTCAGTACATCTTTATCTAAAAGGAGTTCTTCTTTTCTGGTTCCTGACCTATTTACATCAATTGCAGGAAAAACTCTTTTTTCAGCCAAGTATCTATCTAAATATATCTCCATATTGCCTGTACCTTTAAATTCTTCAAAAATCACTTCATCCATTCTTGATCCAGTATCTATAAGAGCAGTTGCAATAATTGTAAGGCTCCCACCTTGCTCTATATTTCTAGCTGCTCCAAAAAAGCGTTTTGGTCTTTGCAATGCATTGGCATCTAGACCACCTGATAAAACCCTTCCTGAAGAGGGAGTTATGGCATTGTATGCCCTGCCAAGCCTAGTGATACTATCTAATAAGATCACAACATCATATTTCCTCTCAACTAGCCTCTTTGCCTTTTCCAACACCATTTCTGCCACCTGTACATGACGATGTGGTGGCTCATCAAAGGTGGAACTTATAACCTCTCCCTTTACTGTTCTCTCCATATCCGTCACTTCCTCTGGCCTCTCATCAATGAGTAAAACAATCAAGAATACCTCTGGATGATTTACCATTATGGAATTGGCAATAGTCTGGAGTAGCACAGTCTTTCCTGTCCTAGGTGGAGCTACTATAAGCCCTCTTTGCCCCTTTCCAATTGGTGTGAGCAGGTCCACTATCCTTGCAGAATAATTCTCTGCACCATTTTCTATTTTAAATTTTTCATTTGGATAAACCGGTGTTAAGTTATCAAACAAAACCAAATTTTTAGAATTCTCAGGCGGACCATATCCAACCTGCTCCACTCTAAGGAGGGCAAAATACCTCTCTCCTTCCTTTGGGGGTCTAATTTGACCAGATATAACATCTCCTTTTCTCAATCCAAATTTTCTAATTTGAGAGGGAGAAACATAGATATCGTCTGGTCCAGGCATGTAATTATAAAGGGGAGACCTCAAGAACCCAAACCCATCGGGAAGCACTTCCAATACCCCTTCCCCATAGATATTTCCATATTTTTGGGAATAAGACTGCAAGATTGCAAAGATGAGTTCCTGTTTTCTGAGGCTACTTGGATTTTCAACATGGTACTGTGCTGCTAGTTTCATCAACTCGTCCATGCTTTTCTTCTTCATTTCAGACAGATTCATTACTTTTGGATTCATATACTCTTCCTCTTGTGAAATTTTTTTATTGAACAAAGCACACCACTTGCCTTGTATATTAAAAGAACTTCTTTTATCTATATTGCTATGGATGGTTTTTTACGAAGGAATTATTTGTTTTGAATGATATCTTTAAATATCCGAGAGATTTCGTCCTTTATATCTTCTTTATCCCTGCTTAATGAGTAGGATAATTCAGTGGTTATAAGAGACATTGCATGTTCCATAAGACGTCTTTCTCCAAAAGACAACTCCTTATCCTGAGAAATCAAAATAAGTTCTTTTAAGACATAAGCCACATCAATCAACTCACCACTCTTTAACTTTTCTGCATATTCCCTATATCGCCTATTCCAATTTTGACCAGCATAACCTTTAAAATCACTCCAGTCTGCTAAATACTTCAAGACATTTTGACCATATTCTGGATCACATACACATCTAAGTCCAACATTCTCTGCATTGTTCACAGGAATCATCACAGTACCATTATTGCTGAGTATGCGAATAATATAGAAATTTGTCTTAATACCTCCAACTTCCTTTTCTGTGACACTCTCTACAATTCCAACACCCTGGGCTGGGTAAACTACTAATTGATCTTTTTTAAACACCTGTTTAAGCCCCCTTTAACTAAGCCCCTAAAAAATATAATAAGGATCTATCTCAAATAATAGTCCCTCCAAAGTGCAGTTAAGTTTACATGAAAACATATTTTTAGTCCACTATTTTAGCTTAGATTGAGCAAAGTTTTCCACCCGAAAACCATTGATAAAATTTATGGCATTATCTTTACCTTGAGAAAAAAAACAGTAAATTCCCTGAATCCCTATATCTAAGACCTTTTTCACCACAGTCATCTCAAAATCTTCAAAGGGGGACAATACCCAATCTCTAATATTTATCTTCTTATCAGGTCCAGGGCGTCCAATGCCAATCCTCAATCTATAGAAATCCCTGGTACCTAGATGATTTATAATGGATTTAAGCCCATTGTGACCTGCATGACCCCCACCAAACTTTAACTTCATTCTACCCAACCCAATATCCAGATCATCGTGAATCACAAATATATTTTCTGGAGAAATATTAAAATCATTGGCTAGCTTCTCAACTGCTACACCACTTAAATTCATAAAGGTGAGAGGTTTTACAACTATACACCAGGGAATTTTAGGATCTGCTAACATAAAAGATTCACAGAGCTTATTTGCATGTAGAGAGCGTATATATCTTTCTCTTTTACTCTTTAACTGGTCAACAAACAAAAAACCAACATTGTGTCTTGTGATTTCGTATTCTGGGCCTGGATTTCCCAGGCCCACCAACATATACTTTTCTTTCACAGTTTTTTAGAAAAAATAGTTTTTGGACCAAAACCGAACCCTAAGCCGAGGTAGGATTAGCCGGCTTGGGTGGACTAATTAGAGGGAACCTAGACATTAAACCTCTTCACTTTCCTCAGATTCTTCCTCTTCTTCTTTGGATTTTTCTGGAGGCTCAACTCCCAGCACTGCAAAATTGTCCTCTACATCATCTAATCTTACGCCCTCTGGCAGCTTAATGTCCATTACATGGATATTTTCATTAATGTCCAACTCACTCACATCTATTTCAATCTTTTCAGGGATGGCTGTTGGCAAACAAACCACAGGAATAATTTCCCTGTATATGTTTAAAATTCCACCCCTCTCCTCACCTTTGGACTTGCCAATAGGTTCAACTTGAACCTCCACATAAACTTCTTGAGAGAGATCCACACCTAAAAAGTCCACATGCAGGGCGAAATTCTTTACAGGATCCCTCTGAACATCCCATATCAAAGCATGCCTTGTCTCTTCTCCTTCACCATTTTTGATCTTCAGGTCAACCACCTTTGTCTTATGGGTCTTTGAATATATCTTCTCAAAAAGAGATGTTTTGACTGTTAAAGGGATATTTTCCCCTTTGTTGTTATAAAAAATAGCAGGAACATATCCCTTGGCCCTTAGCTTTCTTGCCACACCCTTTCCTTTACCCTCTCTTTTTTCAACCTCTAGAACAAATTCCCCTACCATCTGTATGTCTCCTTAAAAAAATTTCACTAAATTACGTGAACAAAACGCTCACTGAAGATTCATTGTGTATATTTTCAATGGCCTGAGCAAGCAGACCAGCAACAGAAACAACCTCTATTTTACCACACTCTATGGCTTCCTTACCCAAAGGTATTGTGTCAGTTACAATTAATTTCTCAATATTCGACTTTGTCAATCTCTCAACCGCAGGACCAGACAGAACTGGATGAGAAGCACAGGCTATTACCCTCTGGGCCCCATTCTCAAGCAATGCATTTGCCGCAGTCATTAAGGTACCACCTGTATCTACCATGTCGTCTACAATAATAGCCAGCTTTGATTTGACATTTCCAATAACGTGCATGGCCTCTGCCTGGTTGGGCTTTTCCCTGCGTTTATCAATTATAGCCAGGCCACAATTAAGTTTTTTGGCAAAAGCCCTTGCCCTCTCCATTCCACCTGCATCCGGAGACACAACTACCTTGTCCCCCTCAAGCTCCTTTAGATATTCCAAAAGCACTTTAGATGCATAAAGGTTATCCACTGGAATATCAAAAAAACCTTGAATTTGGCCTGCATGAAGATCTATTGTGAGCAATCTACTGGCCCCAGCCACAGAAATAAAATCAGCTACCATCTTGGCACTAATGGGCACACGGGGGATAACCTTCCTATCCTGCCTTGCATACCCATAATAGGGGACCACAGCAGTGATTCTTTTAGCACTTGCCCTTTTTAAGGCATCTAACATTAGACACAACTCAATTAGATTGTCGTTAACAGGCTTGCAAGTGGATTGAATCACAAAAACATCACTGCCCCTAACATTATCACCTATCTCTATGCGAATTTCTCCATCACTAAAGGGCTTGGCGATCCTTGGGGTCAGGGGACAACCAAGGTGCTCAGCAATAGCCTCTGCTAAAGGCAAATTTGAATTTCCTGTGACTAATTTCAATGTTCCATTCCTACCCATTGTTTAAGAATCTTCCCTAGATTTTTTCTGTTAACAATAAATCCTTACGGAAACAAAACTAATTAGGCGTGACCCATAGAAGGGAATTTAAGTAGAGCCCCTTCTTATTTTTTTGACAGGGGTGGGAGGATTCGAACCTCCGAATCACGGGGCCAAAACCCGTTGCCTTGCCTCTTGGCTACACCCCTTTGTTGACAAATACCCTTACATCTCTCTGCTTAAAAAAATCTGTTACCACATCAATTGTATCAAGTCCAGAAAACAATGCCACAATGGATGAACCACTTCCACTTAACACACAGGCCCTAGCACCTAACCTGTAACACCATGCCTTTATTTTCAATAACTCTGGTTGGACCTTTAAAACCACGTCCTCAAAATCATTTATCCACAACCTATAACCAAAGTGGGGAATGTTTTTAATCTCAAAGGTATCAATTGTCAAGCCATAGTAATCGGGAGTTCCCCTTTTTTTATCTAGCTCCTCATAGGCCCATTTTGTTGAGATACCAATACTGGGACAAAATACAACTATGTAGAATCCTTTAAGATCTATTTCTATTCCAGTTATTTTTTCCCCTATTCCCTGGACTATGGCAGGTCGATTCTTCAAAAAAAAAGGTATGTCTGCACCACATTTTTTGGCTACATGAAAAATAATTCTATCTGCGTCCTCATTATTATTTAAATATCCCTTTAAATAATTTAAAAGGGATGCAGCGTCTGAACTACCCCCACCCAGTCCACTGCCCATTGGAATATTTTTCTCAAGTACTACATTTAATCCTGGCCAAATCCCCGTAATTTTCCCAAATTCTGTGTAAGCCTTAGTGAGGATATTATCCTTACTTAGTTCCTTTATAGCACAAGAAAGATTAAGTCCAGTACCTGTGGACTCTTCTATGTATAAATAGTCACAGGGATTTTTTAAGGGAAGAAAGATACTCCAAAGATTGTGGTATCCATCTTCCCTTCTATCTAATACCTTCAAAAGAATATTTACCTTTGAAGGACAGACCAGCTTTATCATTTTTTTATTTAAGAGGTATAGTCCTAAAAATTGTCTGACCTTTTCTCCTTATGAGGAGCAGTAGGGCTCCTTTTTTCTTGGCATCTTTTTCTATTACTTCTTTTAGATCGTCTACACTATTTAACTCCTTAAAATTCCCTTTTAGCAAAATATCAAAGGGCCTGATGTCAGATTCCTCTGCCTTTGACCCAGGTTTTACATCTACAACCAGAAGGCCCTTATCATTGTCGAGATTGTATTTGTCCACATCCTCCTGGGTCACTTCTCTTACCTTCATCCCAAGGATATAGTCAGAAAAACCCTCAGGAGTTCCTTCCTCTCCTAAGGCTACATTTGTCTTTCTCTCTCCCAGTGTAATCCACAGTTCTTTGACCTTACCATTTCTCCAGATGGTGATTTTTGTCTTTGAATGTGGTGGCAACTGACCGATTTTCCTGGTAAGGTCATGGGAATCTGATACAGGCTTGTCATTCACTGCAATAATGACATCTCCTACCTTAATCCCTGCCTTTTGAGCTGGCTGTCCCTTTAAAACAGAAGCAACCAATGCCCCTTTTGGTTCGTTCAATCCCAAAGCCTTAGCAGTATTTTCATCCACATCTTGTATTGTAACACCAAGCCAACCACGTTTGACCTTTTTATATTTTTTTAGCTGTTCAATTACTTCTTTGGCCATATTACTTGGAATGGCAAAACCAATGCCCTGGCCACTGGCCACTATAGCTGTATTTATCCCAATAACTTCTCCCTTAAGGTTTAAAAGGGGACCACCACTATTTCCTGGATTTATGGAAGCATCTGTTTGTAAAAAATTATCGTAAGGTCCAGCGCCAATGACCCTTCCCTTTGCACTAATAATCCCTGCTGTTACTGTATGGTCTAGACCAAAGGGATTCCCAATAGCTATAACCCAATCACCTGGACGCATTTTGTCAGAATCCCCAAAATGGAGATATGGCAATTTTTCCTTGGCATCTATCTTGAGCAAAGCCAGATCTGTTTCAGGATCAGTACCCACAACAGTTGCCTTAAAAGATTTTTTCCCACCTTTTAAAATAACGGTTATCTCATCGGCCTTTGATACCACATGGTTATTTGTTACTATATATCCATCGGGAGATATTATAAAACCTGATCCAAGGGCATGTTCCTTTCTCTTTGAAGGGGGCACACTTTCAAAAAATTTTTTAAAAAATTCATTAAAGGGATCATTTTCTCCAAAGGGAGAAAAAAACCTCCTAAGCCTTTTGGATACTTGAACCACTTTTACTGTGCTTATATTTACCACCGCTGGACTGGCCTTTTCCGCTAAATCACTAAAACTTGGTAGCTGTTTACTATCAAAAAATCCGCTACACGGAGAAACTACAAACAAAAAACCCACTACTAGAAACAAACTCACTATTTTTTTCATAATACAACCCCTCCAGTTTATTTAGGATTTTGTTGGATAAAAGAAACGGCCTATTATCTGGGAATCCTCT
This sequence comes from Desulfothermus okinawensis JCM 13304, assembly GCF_054654515.1. Lineage (NCBI taxonomy): Bacteria > Pseudomonadati > Thermodesulfobacteriota > Desulfovibrionia > Desulfovibrionales > Desulfothermaceae > Desulfothermus > Desulfothermus okinawensis. Next base: position 28,489 of record NZ_BAAIEW010000018.1, read on the forward strand.
TGCCGTGAAGCTATGCTCAACTCCTTTACCTTGCCTGTACATATAAACTCTCCATTTTCTAAAAATACATATCCCCCAGAAACTACCTTTGAATAGGGTATCTGCTCTCTCATTTCTTCGTGCAGTATTCTCTCTGGAAATATAATAGGGATTACCTCTCCTGAAAAATCTTCAAAAATAAGATACTTCATAATAAACCTCCTACTAAACCAGTCCCAGAGCCGAACTTTGCCCTGAGGTAGCTTGCAGTGCCTCCTTCATCAATTCAAGGGTCTGCATTGCATCGTTTTCATCAAGCCTTCTAATGGCAAAACCTGCGTGGATAAGCAAATAATCCCCCACCTTAACTTCCTCGTCTAAAAGCAATAAAGACGCCTGTATTGTGCCATCCCCCACCCTACAATGAGCAATTTCGTCTTCAATTTTTTCAACCCTCAAAGGAACTGCTATACACATACAAAACTCCTTCTAATTAAATTTCCTCAAACTTTTTGAACAACTCATAAAGGTCTTTTGCAAAAAAATCAGGATTTTCCCTTTTTAAAGCCTCCAACGGTGTGTTGCCAGTTGCCACTGCTCCGCTATGAATGCCTGCCCTTTTTGCGCAAGTAATATCAATTGGATGATCTCCTATCATAATGGACTCCTGTTTTTTGGTCCCAAGTAGGCTTAGGGCAATTTCAATGTGAATGGGATCTGGCTTCACCTTGGGAACATCCTCCCTGGGCAGGAATACATCTACCATATGGTCTATTTCTGGAAATACCATTTTCACTGCAGGTGTGCAATTTCTTGTGATAACAGCAAGTTTGGACCCATTATTTTTGCATAGCTCTAATATTGTTGGAGTGTAAGAAAAAAGATTTCCCCTCTTAGCAGCTCTCATCTCCATATCCACCAGTATCAATCTACACCTGGTGTTAAATTCCCTGGCCAGCTCTTTATCTACCTTCTTAAATTCTTCAGTGATTACTTCAATACACTCGAGAAGAGGCAAATCCGGCACATCTACTTTTACCTCATAATCTTCTTCAAATATGGTTTTAAGTAGTAAAATTTTTTTCTTAATCTTGTTAAAATCAATTGTCAAATTAGCCAATGTACCGTCAAAATCAAAGATTATGCCCTTAAACCACATAAAATTTTACCTTTATAAACTAAGAAAAAAAGGGATTGAAGCCCAAAAAAGTATAGAAAATATTAAGGCATATTCAGAAAAAACACAATACAAAAAGAGGTGGCCTAAATCAGGCCACCTTGGCTATTTTCACTGCACATACCTTGTATTCAGGGATACCGGAGATGGGATCTAGAACTGGATTGGTGAGCATATTTGCTGGAGACTCTTTATAGTGAAAGGGCATAAAAATTGTACCTTCTCGTGAAACCTCTGATATCTTGACCTTTGCTACAACCTTGCCTCTTCTTGATGCAACCTCAACCTTGTCTCCATCAGCCAAGCCATATTTTTTGGCATCTTCAGGAGATATTTCCACAAAACACTCTGGGGCAATTCTGTTTATACCTTCTACCCTCCTGGTCATTGTGCCAGTATGGTATTGATACAATATCCTTCCAGTTGTGAGCCAGAGAGGATATTCATCATCTACCTGCTCTGCTGGTGGCAGGTATTCAATTGCATGAAATTTTCCCCTTCCAATTGGGAATTTCTCTGTATGAAGTATAGGTGTACCTAGATGGGATATATCAGGACATGGCCAAAACAAACCTTCTTTTTCCAATCTTTGATAGGTCATTCCAGCATAAGAAGGAGTAACTCTCCTTATCTCCTCAAAGATTTCTTCAACACTTGCATACTCCATTTCATAACCCATACGTTTTGAGATCTCACATACAATTTCATGGTCTGCTTTTGCATCTCCAGGAGGTTCAATGGCCTTACGGACTCTGGATACTCTCCTCTCTGTATTTGTAAATGTTCCCTCTTTCTCAGCAAAAGCAGCAGCTGGAAGAACCACATCTGCAAGCTGTGCAGTCTCAGTTAAGAATATATCCTGTATAACCAAAAAATCTAAATTCTCAAGGGCCTTCCTCACATGGGACACATCTGCGTCAGATAAAATAGGATTTTCTCCAACAATATACAAAGCCCTAATACTCTTATCTAGGGCCTTTGGTACCATCTCTGTGACCTTTAATCCAACCTTATCTGGAAGGTTTTTGACACCCCATGCCCTGGCCATCCGCTCTCTTATATCCGCATTGGTAACCACCTGATAGCCTGTATACACATTGGGTAATCCACCCATATCGCAGGCGCCTTGTACGTTGTTTTGGCCCCTAAGGGGATTCACGCCCCCACCAGGGATTCCCAGATTTCCACAGAGCAGTGCAAGGTTTGCTAGGGACTTCACATTGTCCGTTCCAGTTATATGTTGGGTAATCCCCATGGTATAACAAATGGCTGCAGATTTTGCACTGGCATAAACCCTGGCTGCCTCTATTAATTTCTCCTTTGGAATACCTGTTATTTTTTCAACGAATTCTGGATTATATTTTTCTACAACCTTTTTTAGCTCCTCAAACCCTTCAGTTCTGTTTTCCACAAATTCCTTATTCCATAGCTTCTCTTTTATGATCACATGCATCATGCCATTTATCCAGGCAATATCAGTCCCCAATTTCTGCCTGAGCCAGATATCTGCAAGTTCTGTCAATTTAATCTTCCTGGGATCAACTACTATTAACTTGGCACCCTTAAATTTTACTGCCCTCTTAATATAGGTTGAAATTACTGGGTGGTTTTCAGTTGTGTTAGAGCCTGTAACCAAAATCACCTCTGCATTCATGAGATCACCAATATTATTGGTCATGGCACCACTTCCAAATGCTGCAGCCAGACCGGCCACTGTTGAGGAGTGTCAGAGACGGGCACAATGATCTATATTGTTGGTACCTAAAACTGCCCTTGTAAATTTCTGCAAAATATAATTTTCCTCATTCGTTATTCTGGCTGAAGCAAAGACGCCTATTGAATCTGGACCATATTTGTCTTTTATCTCACTCAACTTCTTGGCAACAATATCCAATGCCTCCTCCCATGAGGCCTCTCTAAACCCTCCATTTTCCTTTATTAAAGGAGTTTTCAGTCTATCCTCAGAGCTTATGAACCTGAATCCAAATCTTCCTTTCACACAAAGGGATCCAAAATTTGGGGCCTTATTTGCACCATTTACCAAAAATACCCTGTTGTCCTTAACATACAACTCCAGCTGACAACCAACTCCACAATAGGAGCAAGTAGTCTCAACCTTTTTCATTTCCCATTTTTTAGGACCAACCCATTCATACGATGACGAAAGTGCACCAACAGGACATGCCTGTACACATTCACCACAACTTACACAAAAATTTTCATCTGGTGCAGGAAGGACTGGTTCTGTAAAATCAGCCTTTAGCCTATCCACAAATTTTTTGGTTTGGGCCCGGGGCTGTTCAAATTCATTGTCTTCTATCCTTTTTACCTCACCATTTACTTCAAATACCCTAATGGCATTATTTACCTGTATGTCAAAACACGCTTGAATGCACCGACCACACTGGATACACTTTGATGAGTCCCACCTAATAAATGGAGTGATATACTTTACAACGTATTTCTTTTTGGCCTTTGAAAAATCTATACCCCTCGCCTTGTACCTAAAGACCAGATCTTGAAGCTCACAGCTTCCCGGCACTGCACATGTGGGACAATCATGATAACCCATTGCCAGTAGGTTTTCTAAAATTTCCTTTCTATGGTTAATACATTTTTCACTTTCAGTTAGTATCTCCATGCCATCACTGGCCTCAGTAACACACGCCCTCACAAGCTCATTGCTATCTGCAAGTTCTACCACACAGATATTGCATTTTCCTGTGGGTGTTCCACTCTTCTTAAAATAACACAACGTGGGAATATATATGTTGTGTCTTGTAGCTATTTCTAGTATAGTCTCTCCAGTACTAAAATCACACTCAATTCCATTTATTTTACACTTCATAAAAAAGGCTCCTTCTACTCAAATATTAAAGAGACACAGCCTTTATTGCCATCTCTAGTACCCTATATGGGACAATCCCCAATATTAAAGTACCTGTCAATGAAATAATTAGACCTATTGCATTATATATACTTCCAGCAGGGGACCCAAGTTTCTCCATGGTCTCTGGTCTTGTATACATTACAACTATAACCCTTAAATAATAGTAAGCAGCAACTGCACTGTTTAATACCCCTATTATCACTAACCAGATATAGCCCTCCCTTACTGCTGAGCTAAACACTGCAAATTTGGCCATAAATCCACCAGTTGGAGGAAGCCCCATTAGTGAACACAAAAATATTGCCATGCAAAGACCTATTATTGGCTTTCTAAATCCAAATCCCTTAAAAGAATCAATATGGTCCTTTTGACCAAGTAAGTTCTCCACATAAACAACTACACCAAATGCACCTAAATTCATAAATGTATAAACGAGCAAATAATATAATATTGCACCATATCCATATTTAGAGCCAGCTACTATGGCCACAAATATATAACCAGCATGGGCTATAGAAGAATATGCTAGCATCCTTTTTAAACTGTCTTGGAGTAATGCACAGATATTTCCAACAGTCATTGTTAAAACAGCTAAAAGCCAGAGCAAGGTATTCCATTCAACATTGAATTTTGGTAAGGCATGCCCAAAAACCCTTATAAACACAGCAAATGCTGCCGCCTTAACACCAACTGCCATATACGCTGTAATAGGTGTTGGGGCACCTTCATATACGTCTGGTGTCCACATATGAAAAGGCACCAACGCAATTTTAAAGCCAAGACCAAATAAAATTAATGATGCGCCTAAAACCAAATACGTATTTGAAGTGACACTACCTTCTGATACTTTATTGGCGATCTGTATAAGGTCCAATGTACCTGTTGCACCATATATATATGTCATTCCATAAAGGAAAAATGCAGCCGCAAAAGCACCTAATAGTAGATATTTTAAGGAAGCCTCTATAGATACCTTCTTTTGCTTTGTAATACCCACCAATATATATATAGCTAATGAAAATATCTCCAATGCAAGAAATACCAATATGAGATTAATCGACTGCACCATTAGTATCATACCAGCGGAACTGAACAAAAGAAGCATATAATATTCATTTATCTCTGCACCCTCTTTGGCCACTGCATTTCTAGAAATAAGTATTACAACCAGTGTACCAATTAAAATAGTAGCAGTTAAAAATAGAGTAAAATCATCTATTATAAGCATTCCATTAAAGAGAGTATTGCTCTTAAATGTCTTTAACACCCCTAAGCTCATGATGGCTATTATTGTACCCACAATAGAGACACCACTACCGTAGCGTCCACTTTCTCCCTGGGACGTTATTGCTGAGCCCAGCAACACAATAAGTCCTGAAGCCAGCAAAATCAAAAATGGTAAAAATCCAACACTGTCTTTAATATACTGGATTCCTGGTATCATGATCTTTCGCCCTTTATACTTTTCAAGATGTTAACCCCTGCCATGTCGACTTCTTTTTTATCTATTTTCTCATACCTTAAGACGATTTGTTTAATAGATGGCTCCATTTTTGACAAAAAGGTATTTGGATGAACGCCAATCCATACTATAAAGACTATTAAGGGTACAAGGAGCCAAATCTCCCTTGGCACCAAGTCCTTTAAATTTAAATTTTCTTCCTTTGTTACCTTTCCAAACATAACCCTTTGATACATCCATAGCATATACCATGCAGCCAATATTACTCCTGTGGCCGCCAAAACTCCAAACCACCATTTTGCCCTAAATGCACCCACCATTATCAAAAATTCACCTATAAATCCATTTAACCCAGGTAGACCTATGGATGATAAGGTAACAATCATAAACAGAGTAGCAAACATTGGAAGGGGCTTTGCAAGTCCACCAAACTCTGCTATGAGCCTTGTGTGTCTGCGTTCATAGATCATTCCCACCAGAAGAAATAGTGCACCAGTTGAAAGACCGTGATTTATCATCTGAATGAGCCCACCGCTCAGTCCCTGCATATTTAGAGCAAAAACACCTAACATAACAAAACCAAGGTGACTCACACTGGAATATGCAATAAGTCTTTTTAGGTCTTTTTGGACCAAACACATAAAGGCGCCATAAATGATTCCAATGATGGCTAAAATCGCCATGAGTTCCATAAAATATACTGATGCCCTGGGGAAAAGGGTAAGATTAAACCTCACAAAGCCATATGTCCCCATCTTAAGCAGTACGCCAGCAAGGATGACACTACCAATAGTTGGAGCTTCAGTATGGGCATCGGGTAGCCATGTATGAAATGGAAACATGGGTACCTTTATGGCGAATGCAATTCCAAATGCCAAAAACAGCCAGAATTGATAGTTAAAAGGTAGAGACAACTTTATTAACTTTAATAAATCAAAGGTATATTCTCCTGTGACTTTTGCATTGTAAAAATATAATACCAGAATTCCCACTAACATGAGCATGGATCCAGCCATTGTATATAGAAAAAATTTAATAGAGGCATATTTCCTCCTGGCTGGAGCCCCCCAGACCAATATGAGTAAAAACATTGGTATCAGCATAAGTTCCCAAAAAATATAAAACAGAAACAGGTCCAGGGCGCAAAAGACCCCTATCATGGAAATCTCTAAGAATAGAAAACAAATTAAAAATTCTTTGACCTTGTCCTTAATATCACTCCAGCACGCTGCAATACAAATGGGACACAGAAAGGTAGTAAGTAATACCAAAAGCAAACTGATTCCATCAACTCCTACATGATAGCTAATTCCAAAGGATGGCACCCAATCTATTTTCTCTACAAATTGAAACTGAGCTGTATTTTTGAATGCAAAAAACAGGGGAAGAGAAATAATAAAATTAATAAGGGTTGTCCAAAAGGCTATCCATTTTTGGAGATACCCATCTTTTCTCTCTGTAAAGGCTATAAAAAGTATTCCCACTAATGGAAAGAATGTTATAACTGAGAGTATTGGAAAGTTAAATTCATGCATAACTTAAAACCTTTCCTGTTTTAAAATATATTTACCAGCAATACCACTACTGCCCCAATGAACATAATCAATCCATAAAATTGGACATATCCAGTATTTATACGCCTAAGAGAAGACGACGCATAAACCATCATTTTGCCAGTACCATTAACTGCTGCATCAATAATATTTTGATCAACAACAAATGATAGTGCCTCACTTAATTTATATAATGGCCTCACAACCATCATTTGATAAATTTCATCCACATAGTATTTATTAAAGAGCAGCCTGTATATGCCTGCAAACTTCTCGCCCAAATTCTTTGGAAGATCTGGATTTTTAATATAGAATTTGTAGGCAATAAAAATACCCACACAAGCCACAACTAAAGACAGGGTCATCAAAACACCTTCTAACCAGATGCTTACTTCACCACCATGCTCTAAGCCAATCTCATGGGCATGGTGAAACACTGGAGATAAAAATCCGCCTAGTATCTTTAAATTGTGAAAAAATGGAAGTTGTATCCATCCACCTATTAGAGACAAGATCCCAAGTACACATAAAGGCAGGGCCATTCTCCATGAAGGCTCGTGTATGTGCTTTTCAACTTCCTTGTCCACTCTGGACTCACCATGAAATGCTATGAAATAGAGCCTGAACATATAAAAAGCAGTCATAAGTGCACCTACAATTCCCAAAATATACAGAAAATTGTGGTGAGATACAAAGGTCTCAAATAGGATTTCATCCTTACTAAAAAAACCTGCAAAGGGAATTATACCTGAAATTGCCAAGGTGGCTGACAAAAAGGTTATATGGGTAATTGGCATCTTTTTATAGAGTCCACCCATTTTTCTAATATCCAACTCCCCTGCAAGTGCATGGGAAACACTACCAGCACCAAGAAAGAGAAGGGCCTTAAAAAAGGCATGGGTCATTAAATGGAAGATGCCCGCAGCAAATGCGCCCACTCCACAGCCCAGTACCATATATCCAATCTGACTAATGGTTGAATATGCCAAAACCCTCTTCATATCTACCTGCACAAGGGCCATGGATGCAGCAAACACAGCAGTCAAGGCCCCAATGGTTGCTGCTACTCCCAATGAAAATGGTGCTAGGGCGTATAATACACTACACCTTGCCATCATATACACCCCTGCAGTAACCATTGTAGCAGCATGGATTAAGGCGGAAACTGGAGTGGGACCTTCCATTGCGTCTGGCAGCCACACATATAGTGGTATTTGTGCGGATTTTCCTGTTGCTCCCAAAAATAAAAATAGGGTGGCAAGGGTTATTGTAGTGCTGCCCACTGAAAACATCTCAGGGGCTTTGGCAAAAACCTCTCTAAAATTTAAGGTATGAAAGGTGGTAAATATTATAAACATGGCCACCAGAAAACCAAAATCGCCAATCCTGTTCACAATAAATGCCTTCTTCCCTGCATTTGAAGCAGAATCCTTTTCAAACCAAAATCCTATAAGGAGATAGGAACAAAGACCCACTCCCTCCCATCCAACAAACATGAGAAGGAAGTTATTTGCCATAACAAGGACAAGCATCATTGACACAAAAAGATTTAAATACACAAAGAATCTAACATACCCCGGATCATCTTCCATGTATTCTCCTGCGTAGATGTGGATCAAAAAGCTGACACCTGTAACAACCAGCACCATGACCATGGTAAGGGGATCAATTAAAAACCCACCCTGTATATTTAGTATCCCAGTCTTGATCCAGTCAAAAAATACAACTTCCACCAATCTCTGATGAGAAGGCAGGGACAAAAGGTCAAAAAGGGTGTATACACCACATATAAATGCCAGGCCAATTGCACCTGCTCCAATGGTGGCCACTACCTTTTTTCTAAAATATCGCCCTAAAAATCCATTAGTTAGAAAACCTAAAAATGGAAAAAAAACAATGAGCCATACATATTTCATCATTAGCTTATCCCTTTACCATTTTAAAAGATTAGCCCTATCTGCTGAAATAGATTTAAAGTGTCTATACATGTTAACTATGATTGCCAGGCCAATTACTACCTCTGCTGCAGCAACAACCATTACAAAAAACACATAAACCTGGCCATTTAAATTACCAAGGTACCTTGAAAAGGCAACAAAACTCAAATTTGCCGAATTTAACATAAGCTCAATGGACATAAATATTATTATTGTGTTTCTCTTAAATAAAACTCCAATAATACCTATAGTAAATAGAAGTCCGCTCAAAATAAGTAAATAACTTAAGGGTATCATATGGTTTCCTCTTATGTATTTTTTTTCTTGCCTAAAACAATAATTCCAATAGCTGCCACTAAAAGTAAAAGAGAAGTTATCTCAAAAGGCAACAAATACTTACTAAATAGTATCCTACCTATAGCCTTTGTATTACTATTATCAATAAACATCCAGTCTAACCCCTTTAGACCTGCCATTAGTCCAGAATTATATAGGGACGTTGCCACAGAAATTATTATGGTTAGAAATACAATACAAAAGGACAACACAAGATATAGATTGTTTTTAAAAAAAATCTCTTCCTTGAGGGTGTGTTTTACGTCAAGGAGCATAATTATAAATAAAAACAATACCATAATAGCACCCGCATATACAAGCACCTGCATTAGAGCTATAAATTCTGCATTTAAAATTAAATAAATAGCTCCCATGGAAAAGAAATTAACTATGAGACTAATGGCGCTTTTTATGGGATTTTTCAAAAAAACTACACATAGGGAAGATATGACACACAAAAATGCAAAGAAGAAAAATAAAAACATTTCCATCTTTATTACCCTTTACTTTATTAACTTTGGTAAATCATAAATTAGTTTTGACCTGTCATATTGTGCCAGTTCATACTCTCTAGTTAATTTAATTGCTTCCTTTGGGCAAACTTGTTCACAGTAACCACAATATATGCACCTACCTAAATCAATCACATATTTTTCTGGATATCTAATTGATGGATCTGCACCTTCAGCTGCTTCAATTGTTATGGCCTGGGGCGGACACACTGCCACACACAGAGAACAAACAACACACTTTATTTTTCCATTTTCATCTTGAACTAATTTTGGTCTCCCCCTAAATCTCTCAGGAATTTCCCTTTTCTCTTCTGGATATTGAACAGTTATTTTCTTGCTAAAGGCCTTTTCAAAGGTCTTTTTAAGCCCCTGGACAAGTGGATACATTATGGTTCTTATCATGTTAAAATAACTCCTCTATAAGATAAGCACGCAAATCCCAGTTACAATTAAATTGGCCATTGCAATGGGGAAGAGATATTTCCAGCCCACGCTCATCAGTTGATCAAACCTTACCCTGGGATAAGTTCCCCTAACCCAAATAAAGAAAATAAAGAGACAGGCGACCTTTATTATAAACCATAGACCAGAGGGAAGCCACGGTCCTTGCCAACCACCTAAAAATAAAGTCACTGCAATGCCACTTATGGTTATTATGTGAATATATTCTGCTAAGTAGAACAGGGCAAATTTCATTGAACTGTATTCTGTATTAAATCCTGAACCAAGCTCATTTTCACATTCTATTAAGTCAAAGGGAGTTCTGCAGGCCTCAGCAAAGCCCGCTATCATATATAAAACAAAGCCCACTGGCTGATACACTATATTCCACACATGTCGTTGCGCCTCTACTATCTCTGTCATTCGAATGGAACCTGTTATCATGAGTACACCCATAATCGATATACCAAGAAAGAGTTCATAACTGAGCATTTGAGAAGTTATTCTCATTGCCCCAAGAAACGAATATTTGTTGTCAGATGACCAACCAGCCAAAAGAACCCCATATACACTTAAAGAAGAGACAGCTAAAATAAAAAGCACCCCTCCTGGTAAATCTGCAATCACGCCTCTATTTAGACTGTATTGTGTTAGATCAATTGCCTTGCCTAAAAGGTGAATGGTATCAGGAAGCACCTTATCTGCAAAGGGGATGGCTACAAATGGGAACAGGGCTGTTACACCAGCAATTATTGGTGCCAATACATATAAGGTTTTTTCTGTTACAGGCAAGGTTATATCCTGCTTACAAAACAACTTAATACCATCTGCAACAGACTGGAGTATTCCAAAGGGACCACACCTGTTTGGGCCGTATCTAAGTTGAATAAAACCCAAAATTCTCCTCTCCAGATAAACTCCTATCATAACACTTACCATTATAAGGGATACCAATACGAGACTCTTTATCAAGGATATGACAACAAAAACTAAGGTATCAGACATAAACAATTCCCTTTTTAAAAACTGTTAATACCTTTTATCTATCCACATCTGCCAATACAATATCAATGGTACCTATTAGTGCAATCAAGTCTGAAAGTAATCTTCCCTTTGCCAGTTTTGAAATAACTTGCAAATTCACAAAAGATGGAGTCCTAATCTTAACCCTATATGGATGTTCTGATCCATCACTCACTATGTAAAATGCCAGCTCACCCTTTGGTGCCTCAGTATGGTGAAACACTTCACCTTCTGGTGTCTTAAAGCCCTTTACAACTAAAAGATAATGGGGAATTAAATACTCCCCGTTTACAACCCTATCCTTTGGCGGAAAGGCAATGTTGTAATCATCTATCATTATATCACCTTTGGGAATTCTATCTAGTGCCTGCAAGATTATCTTGCAGCTCTGCCTCATTTCCTCTAGTCTAATCAAATACCTATCGTAGGTATCCCCATTTTTCCCAAGGGGTACTACAAAATCAAATTCATCATAACCTAAATATGGATCCACTCGCCTAATATCAAAATCCAAACCAGATCCCCTTGCCATTGGACCACTCAAACCCCAGTCTAAGACCTCGTCTATTGTAAGAACACCAACTCCCTTTGTCCTGTTTATCCAAATGGGATTTTTGGTGAGAAGAGTCTCATAGTCTTTCATCTTTTCAGGAAAACTTTTAGCAAATTCCCTTATTTCCTCCTCCATACCATCAGGGAAATCTTTTGCCACTCCACCAACACGAAACATATTGGGGAACAGTCGTTTACCAGCCCATTTTTCAAAAAAATCCATGATCACTTCCCTATCCCTCAAGGCATAAAAAAGTGGAGTCATTGCACCAAGGTCATGACCATGGGTGGCTAACCAAAAAAGGTGGCTGGCTATCCTTGTAAGCTCTGCTACAATTACCCTGATATATCTTGCACGTGGAGGAATTTCTTCAATACCTAAGAGCCTCTCCACCGCCAACATGTATCCCAAACTATTGGCAGCACCAGCTAAATAATCAATCCTCTCAGTTAAAGGAATGGACCTGTGATAGGTCCTGTTTTCCATCAACTTCTCAATACCCCTGTGCAAGTAGCCTATATCAGGGTCACAACTCACCACTACTTCGCCCTCAAGCTCCACAAGCAACCTTAACACACCATGGGTACTAGGATGCTGAGGACCTACATTTAATTTAATAATTTCTTTTCTCATCTTTGCCTTCTACTGGATAATCCTTTCTAAGTGGATGACCTTCAAACCCTTCCCAAAGCAAAATCCTTCTTAAATCAGGATGTCCCTCAAAAACTATACCAAACATATCAAAACATTCCCTTTCATGCCAATTGGCCGTAGACCAAAGACCAACAACAGAAGAAACTGCAGGTGGATCTCCCAACGCATAAGTCTTCACCCTAATGAGTCTTCGCTCTGCATGACACCACAGATGATAAACCACCTCAAAACGTGGCTCATTGGGCAGATGGTCCACTGCTGTTACATCAATTAAATATCTATACCCAAATTGGTCTCTTAGTGTCTTTAAAACTTCAATCAATTTTTTTGACTCTACAAAAAGAGAGACCTGCCCCCGAAATTCCTTTACAGAAACCAAACTACCATCAGGCAATGAAGAAGTAATTTTTTCAATATATCCATTTGTAGCCATAACTAACTCTTTACTTTTTCAGGAAACTTAATGTGTTCATATTTTTTTGTAAGCCACTTATCCTGCATAATTTTCTCATGAATCTTTGTAACTCCATAAAGCAATGCATCTGGAGTAGGAGGACAACCAGGAACATAGACATCAACAGGCAAGTATTTGTCTATACCTTGAACCACTGCGTAAGACCTAAAGATACCTCCACATGTAGCACAAGAACCCATGACCATCACCCATTTGGGATCAGGCATCTGTTCATACAACCTGAGCACAGCTGGCAACATCTTCTTGGTAACAGTACCAGCAACTATCATCATATCAGCTTGCCTTGGAGATGGCCTATAAGCCTCCATACCAAATCTGGCTATGTCAAACCTTGAGGCAGCAGTACAAATCATCTCAATAGCGCAACAAGCAAGCCCAAAAGTAAGAGGCCAAACAGAATACTTTCTTGCCCAATTAACTACCTTCTCCAGTTTAGTTAAAAGAATTCCACCAGATTGTTCTACTCCCATTTTAATGCACCCTTCTTTATAACGTAAAATAATCCAATCAAAAGTATAGCAAAAAATATTATCATCTCCACAAAACCAACAACACCTAATCCCTTATAAACAATAAGCCAGGGATAAAAGAAGACCACTTCAATATCAAATACAATAAAAAGCATGGCAATAATATAAAATTTGATAGGAACATAGGCTTCCTTTGGACCAGCAGGATCAAGACCACACTCATAGGGGATCTTTTGGACATCAGTAAGGGGCTTTTTCCCAACCAGAGAGGAAAGGATAACAATAGAAGACATCATTATTATAACCAGGAGCAAATACAACAAAACTGGAACATAATAAACATTCATAGGTATCACCTTCTATTTTTTAACCAGTTAAGTTTTTTTGAGATTTCAATAAGTCACTGGAAAATCTTTTGTCAAGGGGAAAAAAATATTTTTACCATATTTTTTTGCACAATTCCCAATTTTATTAGAATATCAAGAAAATTATTTCAAATGGCAAAATATATGGGCTAATTATGCCAAAAATGCATTTTATATTAATTATTGATTTAGGGCTTTTTATTTGTGTAAAAGTTCTTTGACTATAGAGAGTCCTTTTGATATAGATTTCCATAAACTAAAAAAGTTTTATAAATCTCAGGAGGGAAGTAAGATGCATATTAAGATAATTGCCACAATAGGTCCAAGTTCAACATCTAAAGAAGTGTTAAGGGAAATGATCATAAGAGGAGTAACCATATTTCGTCTAAATTTTTCCCACAATACCCCAAAAGGATTCATTCCCATTATCAATACAATAAAATCTCTGGAATCAGAGCTTAAAATCCCTATAACTTTAATGGGAGATTTGAGTGGACCAAAGATAAGGATAGGTGAAGTTAAGGACTCTCCCCTTTATCTTGGAAAGGGATATAAGGCCATATTGGGTGTGGAGGATTTGAGAGAAAAATATGAAGACAAGAAAATTCCCTTCTTGGGAGTGAAAATAAAGGAGGCAATTGCAGGACTTAAGGTGGGAATGAAGGCCATATTGTCCGATGGAGTCCCAGTATTTAAAGTGGAAGAAGTATTGGAACCTGATTGTGCATACCTATTGGACGTTGAATCTGGTGGCACAGTATCCTCAAATAAGGGAATAAATTTCCCAGGCAAACACATATCACTACCTGCCCTAACAGATATAGACAAGGCCAATCTTCATGAGGCCATGGATCTAGGTATTGACGCCTTTGCCCTATCCTTTGTTCAAAACAAACAAGACATAATTGACATTAAAAATGAAATACAAAAGCACAAAAAATTTGTCCCAGTGATTGCAAAATTGGAGCGTGCAAATGGGGTTGAAAACCTAGAAGAAATATTGGAAGCAGCAGATGGGATTATGGTTGCAAGAGGGGATCTAGGACTTGAGTGTCCCCTGCCATCTCTTCCCATTATCCAAAAGCGTATAATAAACGCCTGCAAAAGGCAACACAAACCTGCTATAGTTGCCACACAGATGCTACTTTCCATGGTCCACAATCCTCTGCCTACAAGGGCAGAGACCACTGATGTGGCAAATGCAATTATGGATGGGGCTGACTGTGTAATGTTATCAGATGAGACAGCAATAGGAAACTATCCCATAGAGGTTATCGACATAATAAGTGAGATAGCAGCAAATACAGAGAACTATATCTTTGAACAACGAAAAGAGCCCCTAAAACCTCAGCATGAGACAAACCTTGGTTCTTATCTGGCATACTCTGCGTGCTTACTGGCCAATTACGCAGATGCAAAGGGAATAGCATGCCACTCTACTTCAGGAAAGACAGCAAGACTCATCTCAAGTTGTAGACCTGAACAGAAAATCTATGGCCTCACCCCTCACATGGAAGTAATAAAATACTTAAATTTCATGTGGGGAGTAACCCCAATTAACTCAAATCCAGATATTCCAAATCACTTAGATCGTGTGGAAAACTTTGTACAAAATTCTGAATTATTCAGAGCTGGAGACAAAGTCATTATCACTTCTGGTCAACCCACCCCTGGACAGCTGGAAAAACACACAAATCAAATAAAAATATATTTTAAATAGCTGCTTTAAATAAGCCGGCTAATGCCGGCTTATTTAAACCACACCAACTAACCCTTCTATTTTATTCACATCTAAAAAGTAAATATCTTTTCTGTCAAAAAAGCTTGCACAATTAAACATAGTTATGTTACATAAATACCAACTAAAATCAATATTGTGCAGGAGGTAAAAATGAAAAGAAGTCCTTACTGGCCAGACGGTGTACCAACTGAGATAAAGGGATTCAACAGGCCATTATATGATCTTTTAGACCAGTCAGCTAAGCTTTATCCAGACAAGATCTATACAATCTTTCACGGCGCCACCAAGACCTTTCAGCAAGTAAGGAATTATGCAAACAGGGTGGCCAATTTTTTAAAGAAAAATGGTCTAAAAAAAGGGGATAGGGTAGCCATTTTTTTGCCCAACCTCCCTCAATTTCCTGTTATATTCTTTGGGGTCTTAAAAGCAGGAGGAATTTGTGTAAACTGCAATCCTCTCTACACACCAGGGGAGCTGAACCACCAATTAAAGGATTCTGGAGCCACCTGGGTCTTTTGTATGGACCACCCCCAATTTTATAAAACTGCCATTCAAGCAATTGAAGGCACTGATGTTGGCAAAAACAATGTTGTTATCTGCAATATTAAGAACTGGTTGCCAAAGGTAAAGGGTATATTGGGATCTTTGCTTGGGAAGATACCAAAGGCAAAATCTTATGAGCCTGGACATCAATTTTTAGATGAAATATTAAAAAATACCCCTCCACTTGAAAGAAACGAAGAAGTTGATCCAGAAAATGACCCAGCAGTCCTAATTTATACTGGAGGTACAACAGGCCTTCCCAAAGGTGCTGTACTTACCCATACCAATTTAGTGTTTGACGTAATGGCATTGGAACAATACATAAGAGTACAACATGAAGAAGGTGCACCACCAGAGCCTCCAAGAAGGGGTGGTTTCCACTGTTATCTTGGGGTGCTACCATGGTATCACAGCTTTGGACTCACAGTTTGCATGCTCGCTTCATGTGGCAGTGGGTCCAGACTAATCTGTATACCTGATCCAAGGGCAGGGAATCCACCATTTACTGAAGTACTAAAACAGGTTGAAAAATTTAAACCTACCTTTGTGGTTGGTGTTCCCACCTTATATTCTGCATTTGTGAACCATCCACTTATTGACAAATTTGACCTAACGTCCATTATATGCTGTGCATCAGGTGGAGCCCCTCTCCCAGTGGAACTGGCAAAGGATTTTGAGAGAAGGACTGGTTGCATAATTTATGAAGGCTATGGTCTTACTGAGACATCTCCAGTAATATGTGCAAATCCTTCAGACAAAAATAAGAGGAAATTTGGCTCTGTAGGTTTTCCCGTGCCAAACACTGAGATCAAAATTGTGGACTTAGATACAGGTACAATAGAGTTACCCCAGGGGGAAGATGGAGAAATAGCAGTATGTGGCCCTCAAGTAATGAAGGGATACTGGCGAAATCCTCAGGCCAATGAGCAGGTATTTAGAGAGATAGATGGAAAAAGATTTTTCTTAACTGGAGATATTGGACATATTGACCAGGATGGATATCTCGTTATCACTGACAGAAAAAAAGACCTCATAATAGTTGGCGGATTTAACTGTTATCCAAGGGAAGTTGAAGAAGTTCTATTTGCCCATCCAAAGGTAGCCCAAGCAGCAGTAATAGGTGTTCCCCATCCAAAAAGCGGTGAAGTTGTAAAGGCCTTTGTGCAATTAAAAAAAGGAGAAATGGCGACAGAAGAAGAAATAATAAAATTTTGTAAGAAGCACCTTGCAGGTTACAAGAGACCAAAATATGTAGAATTTAGAAAAGAACTACCAACCTCTGCTGTTGGAAAGGTACTGAGAAGGGTGCTAAAGGATGAAGAGCTAAAAAAACAAAAGATGTCAAACTAGGTGTCCAGACAATAGACAAAAATGGGTTCATCCTTACCATCCCCACAACCAAAATCAACAACCAGTTGACCTTTTCTTAGATATATGTTTTCTAACACACAGCTTATTCGAACTCTGGGAGTTGGTACAAACAGGGCTCCTTTGGTGCGTTTTATGGAGACCACAACTCCCAAAAAACATACAACAGCTTAAAAACAAATAAAATTCCTACTAAAACAAACAGTAATTTCAATATAATCATGTACATTTCAAGGGAAAAACTTTTACACTTAAGCTTAAACCAACTTACCCCAGGCAAGTTAATGGATCAACTTAAATTTTGTCCTGAAATTTTTAATTTTCTCAAATCAAAGGAAAACTCCCTGGGAAGGATTAGACCTATTGTAACTTACACCATTTGTCTATCCATTATGGCCTATAGACAAACAAGTGAATCCAAAAGAGATATACCCTCAGGATTTTTTGAGGCATTATGGAGAAAATTCTCTTCAAATAAAAAAGTTGCAAAACTTCCTGGAGATATTATAGAAGATCTGGAACCTGAACTATGGAATTTCTTTTTAAATATTTTAAAAAAAGAAAGACTAAGGGATGACAATATAAAAAATGAAGAAATAGGCACTGGTGCCCTTGTCTTTTCCATAGTTGTCATGGGTCTTCTCTATATTTTTGGACAGGAAAACACCATGGAAAAACTAAGCCATTTAATTGGTTAAAAACAACAATAATATGGACATACTAAGATATCCTTTAAAAAGGACTTTTAAAAACGTTACTTACCGTTTAGCAAATAAAAAAATAAATCCACCAAATAAACTCAAGATATGCATATTAAGTTACAGGAGCAATCCTTTTTGTGGTGGACAGGGGGTTTATGTAAAATACTTGAGCAAGGCATTGTGCGACCTTGGACACCAGGTTGATGTAATAAGTGGAGAGCCTTACCCCGACCTATTTGAAGGGGTTAAACTAATACCCCTTCCAGGGATGAATTTTTACGGATATAGCAAGACCCTAACTGCCATAAAAGAGAGAAAAATAAAAAATATTGCAGACCTATATGAAGTCATCTCATACAACACAGGAGGATTCCCAGAACCCCTTGCCTTTAGCATAAGAGCAGCCAATTTTTTGTCAAAAAAATCCACTTCCCATAAGAATGCAAACACTGGCTACTACCACATAGTCCACGACAACCAATGTCTGAGTTATGGCTTGCTAAGGATTAAGAAAAAGTTTCCCCTGGTTGCCACAATCCATCATCCAATAACAAGGGACCTTAAATTTTCCCTTGGCCACGAAAAAGACTTTTTTTTGAAATTACTCATAAAAAGGTGGCATAGCTTTGTTTCCATGCAAAAAAGAGTGGCAAAAAGACTCCCTCATATAATAACAGTGTCAGAAACTTCTAAAAAAGATATCTGCAAAGATTTTCATATGGACCCAGGGAAAATTTCAGTGATTTACAATGGGGTTGATTTTGAAAAATTTAGGCCCATACCCCACATTGATAAGGATCCCTTTAGGATTATTACCACTGCCAGTGCAGATGTTCCCCTAAAGGGGCTTAATTATTTGATTAAAGCCATGGCCCATGTCACACAAAAAATTCCCCAGGCAAACTTAACAGTTATTGGAAGGCCCAAAAAAGGAGGTTCAACAGAAAAACTTATAAACGAGTTCTCTCTAAATAGAGCTGTAAGGTTTGTGTTTGGTCTGTCAGAAGAAGAAATGGTAAAAGAGTATGCAAGGGCATCTTTAGCAGTCTCCCCATCCCTTTATGAAGGATTTGGTCTACCTGCAGCAGAGGCAATGGCGTGTGAGAAACCCATTGTCTCCACCACAGGAGGTGCATTAAAGGAAGTTGTAGGAGATGCTGGGATTTTGGTCCCTCCAGCAGATCACATGGCCCTGGGAAATGCAATTTTGTATCTTTTTGAACATCCTTATATTATGGATAAGTTGGGCAAAAAGGCAAGGAAAAGGATAATTGAAAAATTCAACTGGAAGCTAGCAGCTAAAAAAACAGTGAAAGTATATGAGGAGGCCCTGTCAACCCATGTTAACCGTTAATTTTTCCAATCTAAATATTGGGCCAGGGACTAAAATCCTTGATCTGGGTTGCGGAGAAGGCAGGCATCTACACAATATTTACCTAAAAGAATCAGTAACAGCAGTTGGTCTTGACCTTGACTTTGATGCACTTAAAAAGACCAATGAAAATTGTGAAAAATATTTTAACCTCGGGAAAAACAAGGATAAAAACTGGCTGGTTCTAAAGGGTAGATGCGAGGTACTGCCATTTAAAAAAGAGACCTTTGACATAGTTGTGTGCAGTGAGGTTTTAGAGCACATAGAAAACTATCACAGGGTAATTAAAGAAATTTGGGAAATCTTGACTCCCAATGGTGATCTAGTTGTCTCTGTGCCTAGATATATGCCAGAGTGGATATGCTGGGCCCTTTGTGAAGATTATAAGTATGAAAAAGGAGGCCATATTAGAATTTTTAAGATAGGTCCTCTAAAAATAGAAATCGAAAGACTTGGATTTAAACTCTATAAAAAACACTATGCCCATGGCCTCCATTCCCCATATTGGTGGCTAAAATGTTTAAACTGGGGAAAAAGGGACACCTGGCTACCTGTCAAACTATACCACAACTTACTTGTGTTAGATATAATGAAGGGTCCCAGGTTTACAAGAATTTTAGATAAAATACTTACACCAATAATTGGCAAAAGTGTTGTGCTTTATTTTAAAAAGGTAGGGAAAAAGTGGTAAAAAATGGATTTCCTTTTAAATTAATATCAAAACGCGAACTAAATAAGACTGCAGAGTACATAGCAGAAAATCAATACCCTTCAGGAGGTATACCCTGGTTTAAAAAAGGCATACTGGATCCATGGGACCACATTGAAGCAGCAATGGGGCTCTCTGTTGCTGGAATGGTCAATGAGGCCAAAAAGGCCTTCTCGTGGATGGCAAAGATGCAGGAGACAGATGGAGGATATTGGCCTGGTTATGATGACACTATCCCGCTTGATAAGAGCAGAAAAGAATCCCACCATGCCCCTTATCTTGCCACTGGTCTATACCACTACTATTTAATCACTGGAGATATAGAATTTTTGTATAAAATGTGGGAAAGTGTGGAAGCTGCAATTGAATTTGCTTTAAAGCTCCAGAGTCCCCAGGGGGAAATATATTGGGCATCACTTCCTGAAAACAAGATCTATAAAGACGCCCTTATTACTGGGTGTTCCTCAATATATAAAAGCCTAGAGTGTGCAATCTTGATTGCAAAGGAGATTGGAATAAATAGACCCCACTGGATTGAGGCCAGGGAAGAGCTAAAATGCGCATTATTGGAAAAACCCCATAGGTTTGACAGGACATGGCCATCAAAAGAACGTTTTGCAATGGATTGGTTTTATCCTGTGATGTGCGGGGTAATAAGAGGATCAGCTGCCAGAAAGAGGATTAATGAAAAATGGTGTATATTTATAGACGAAGAGTTGGGATGCAGATGTGTTAGTGATGAACCCTGGATAACCGTTGCTGAATCTTGCGAACTTGTAATGGCCCTATTGGCTGTTTCCATGAATTCAAGGGCAATTAAGCTGTTTAACTGGCTACACAAAAACAGGGATAAAGATGGGGCTTATTGGACTGGATACCAAAAGGAACTCAGGATATTCTGGCCAAAAGAAAAACCCACATGGACAGCAGGGGTACTTTTACTTGCAGCAGATGCCCTTTTAAAATTGACCCCAGCAGCTAATTTATTCTTGCAGGATTGGCTCTTTCAACAGGATGAAGGGGAGCAAAATAGATCTTACCTTAGTCCAAGTTTATCATTTTGATAAACTTGGACTAACTACAATTCTATCCTTTTTAGTATTCCAAGGGTATTTACAAAACTGTATTTTTCAAAAAGCCCTGATGCCAGGGCCATTTCATATACACGCCTGGGAGCGTCTCCACCTTGAGATGGATCAAAAAACACATCATGTATTGCCAAAAATCCCCCGGGCATAATATGAGGAGACCAGGAGATGTAATCTCTTTTTGCAGATTCAAAGCTATGGCTTCCATCTATAAATACAAATGATAGAGGAGTTACCCATTTTCTAGCTGCTATGTGTGATTTTGAGACTATAGGCACAATCCAATCCAGTAATTTAGCCCTTTCTATGTTTTTTTCAAATTCATAAAAGGTGTTTATCCGCCCTGACCTTTCATCATAGAGGTCTGGGTCAAAATACTCTTCACCAGGTTGATGCTCTTCAGAGCCCCTGTGATGGTCTATGGAGTAAAGAATCCCTTCCTTTTCTTTTACCCCAAGACCTATACATATTGTAGATAACCCACAATAACTCCCAACTTCCAGACATGGCCCCATTGGGGCGGCTGTCTTCCCCATTTGGTATAAAAGATTCATTTCATCTTCTGCTAAAAACCCCTTTATTTCTGATAAAAAAGGGACCTTTTGTATTATGTTGGTCATAATTCCCCTAAAGCTAAAGCTTCAAAGTTCAATGTTTAACAAGTACTAATGGAAAGTAACCTATAAGGCTAACAGTACAACGAAGGGATGGAAAATAAATTACTTATCCCCTCTTTGTATTAACTTTAAATAATATTTGCATTTTTTAGGGCATAAAGAACTATCTTTTGCATCAACTTCTCTTTAAAGGTCTTTGGGTTATCCAATTTCATCCTCTCCAAATAACCTCTGGCCTCAGAAGGATATGTGACTTTTTTGAGAAGGCTTTTGCCGAGTCTTAATTTACCAAATATATCTTCTTTAGCCAAGGCCTTTAATGCCTTACCCAAAACCAATTCTTCCTTTGTGAACTCAGTTCCAAATGGAAAATCCTTTATAACTCCCTTTTGTTTATACTTTTTCATAACACCCATTATTTTTTCTGGTGTATTGTATCTAAACCTGTCAGGGATTCTATAATTTTTGGGTATCTTCATGTTTTTCTTGGCCTTTTTCAAAAGCTTTTCCTGAAACCTTGAATCTGTGACATTTAAAAGGGCCATCATCACTTCTTTATCTGTCCTACCCCTTAAATCAGCAATACCATATTCTGTAACCACTATATCCCTCAAGTGCCTTG
Source organism: Desulfothermus okinawensis JCM 13304 (assembly GCF_054654515.1). Classification (NCBI taxonomy): domain Bacteria; kingdom Pseudomonadati; phylum Thermodesulfobacteriota; class Desulfovibrionia; order Desulfovibrionales; family Desulfothermaceae; genus Desulfothermus; species Desulfothermus okinawensis. The sequence continues at coordinate 51,077 of NZ_BAAIEW010000018.1, forward strand.
GAACTGTTACCTCTCCAAACTCCCAGACTATGTTTGAACTTACCTTACCCTTAATATTCCTTGTACTCCTTAGCATTATAACAAATCTTGCATCAGGTAGGGCGTGTGCCATGGCAACAAAATTATATTGACCTCCTGGACCGCTGAGGACCTTTGAGTTATTAAGGGTGTGGGAAATTATAGCCCCATTTAACATAACCATAAGTGCAGCATTGATAAAACGACCATCCTTTCTTTGAAGGGATCTCAATTTCTCATCACCGTAGAGCTGATTTATTTCATTTACCCCTCTCATATTTATTTCTTTTAATTTTTCTTCTGGCATGGACCGCAAATACTCATAAAACTTGTTTGGGCCAAAAAAGAAACTTGCATTTATAAGTATGCCATTTTTTAAATGCTCGCCTAGACAATATTTAGTAACTTCCTTAAAATTTAAAGGATCTCCTAAATCATTTGAAAATTCTTTGCCGTCTATTTTCAGGGAGTTGTTCTCAAAAACCACTTCTTGTTTTAAGATGCCAAATTTCTTTAAGTAATCCACATCTTCACTGGTCAATTGTTGATGAATTGCCAACTCATCCATTAAATATTTCAGGACATCTGGAGTGATCTTTGAATTTATCTTTCCCTCATTAACTAACTTTTGAATCGTAATATCGTCATATACCCGTCTTTTAATAATTCCAGCCTTATAGAGCTCTATCATTGTGTCAACAAACATCTCAGAAGATATATGTAAGCCCTGTTCAAATATACCTGTTCCACCATAGTCTCCTATTAGTTCACTAGCAGTATCCAGGATTCCGAGATCTTTTAAAATATTTTGATATTCATTATTATTTTGATGCCTGAGCACCAGACCGCTAATAACAGCGTCTCCAAGGGACCCTATACCCACCTGCAAAGTGCCTCCATCTTTAACCAGGGCGCTTGCTTGTAACCCTATTGTCCAGTCGGTAAGAGAAACAGACTCTTTTGGCACGTGGAACATCTCAAAGTCATATTTTCTATTGTCTATCACAACGTCGTAAAAGTCCTCATCCACAGTAGCCTTTCCGTACACAAAAGGTGCCTTTTGATTGGTCTGGGCAACCAGTATCCCTTTTTTGCCTTTTTCCATCTCCTTTCTCATTATCTGGCCAGCTTCAAGATGGGTATCAGGATCAGAACTCATACTGAAGTATGTTTTCCCATTTATCTTTTTTTTGCAGATTTGTTGAACTAACACATTTACACCCTGAATCACACCATCCCTCACTGCATGGGTATAGTTGGAGCATAGAAAATTTTGTTGAGAATGGGCACAGTGGAGCCTTGCACCTGGTTTAAAGAAAAACTGGATGAGCTCAAAATTTGAGGGAGGATTACAGAGTTCATCCACATATTCTAAAACTGGATAGTCAGGCCAAAGCCTCTTCACCATAGGCTCAATGAGTCTTTTTTCCAATTCTGATTTCCAGGTAGGGGGATTGAGATTTAAAGCAGTGATGAGCTTTAAATGAAGAGACTTATCTTTTTTTATCCTGCGATAAATGGCATTTAGAAGGTGGTTTGGCTTACCAATACCAAATGGGGCTGCTACAACTAAATTTTTCCCCACCTTTTTTATTATCTCATCTACACACTCCTCCACATGATCTAAATATAATGGTCTTGTTTTACCCATAGTAAATCTCCCATTCTAGATTTTAAATTTTACACCTTATGGGAAAATTTATCTAGTATGTCAAGAAAAGTTAAAAAAGAAACATGGTTTTTAATTAGAAAGCACAATTTCTTTTATAGACCCAATTGACAAGACAAACAGATTTCATTGGGAAAAAAGTTGCTAATTAAAAGAGACTTGCTGTGATTTTCTCTAAGATTTGGGAAAGGTCTTTAAACAGGCCACCATCTCCGGGAAATGGACCTGTTAACTTAAGTATTTGTTTGTGAATTTTTGATGTGCCAAACCTATCTGGCGGGCGCTGGGGATTTTCCAGGTAAAATTCTCTCTGCAAAATTATATATTTTTCAAAACTTGAAACAAATTCATTAAACAGGATTAAAAAATCTTTTTTGGAGCTTCTCCAAAACTCTTTTGCATTTTTAGATGCATGGGATTTAATTAGAAGCGAACACATGCAAAGTAGGCTGTTTACACACAGACCAATAACCCCCCGCCTCCATCCAAGTAACCACTTTTTTCTCCAACACATGAGAAAATTTTCCTGTGCCTTACAAATAAGCTTTACAAGGGAATCTTTTACAAAGACCAAATCTTCATCTGGCCAATTAATCTCTGGATCCTTTATATCAAATTCCCCCACTTCATTATATTGTACCTGTTTTTGTAATAACTCAGACAAAATGCAAACAAAAAGCCTATTTGCAAACTCAGATGATGGGGTTTCAAGATGGGGATAGCTCAAAACAAACCTTCCCTTAAAATAGTCCCCAACCAAAATACATGGATCAGACCTGATTAAATCAAAATCCAGATTTATGCCATAAATATCCTGGACTAAAGAAATATCCATACATTTTAGGATATTATAGGGGATGTCTGCAATCCACAGATCATCTCCTGGCGCCTTATAGGAGGCAAGAACACGTACCTTACTCTCAAAATCCCAATTAAACTGAGAGGGCCACCATACAGGAAGTTGCCCTTTTGTTTGAACAGAGCCATTAATACCAAGAGATGAGTCCAAATTTAAGTTCACCCATATGTGACCGCTAAAGTTGGGGACCCGAGAAGTCATATCCTTCCTACCCAGAGGACAGATCCCAAGATTGAATTTTCCATGAGAAAGGGCTAAACCTGCGCCTCCACAAATGCCAATGTAGCTACCTCCACTTTTCACAAAATCCCTTATTATATTAAGTCCCCTATCTCTCAATCTCTTTATCTTTTGAGAAGCAAAACCACCTGGGACTATAATTAGCTCTATATCCCTAAGCTTATCAAAGCTGAGATTGTCAATTAGCTCAAAATCAATATCTAGTTCCTGAAAAAAATGTATAAACAAACTTCCCCACATATGGGAGTCTGGATAATAAAATCCAATCATTTACTTAGTTTTCCTCTGATTTTAGGGCATGGATAGCAGCATCTATATCATACAATCTAAGTGGATTCATACCAGGTCCTTTATACATATCAGACGCCAATCTGGCAGCCTCATAGGTAATCCATCCATGCTCTTCATAGAGTTTTGGATCGTCATCATTGTGTAATCTAAATTCAATAACTCCATTAACCTCTCTCACATACATCTTAACCCTTTTATTTAAAGGGACAGGATAATAGTAAACCCCTCTTTTATCCTTCACTTTCAACCTCCTCGGCTTTTTTTGTCTTTCTTGGCCATGTTTTTATGATTGTGTGAATCAAAGTAAGCAGTGGTATGGCAAAAAACACCCCCCAAAGCCCCCAAAGCCCTCCAAAAACAAGGACACCAATCATTATTGCAACTGGATGCAAATTTACAAAACCAGACATAAGGAGTGGTACCAACAGATTTCCATCTAAAAATTGAATAATAGAATAACCCGCTACTGACACAACCAACTCCCTGGCAAACCCCCACTGAAAATATGCAACCAAAGCTACAGGAATGGTCATAACAATTGCCCCAACAAAGGGGATCAACACAGAAAGACCTATAAACAAACTAAGCAACAAAGCAAATTCTAAGTGGATGAAGATAAAGAATAGATAAGTTGCAATCCATACAATAACTATCTCCCACATCTTTCCCTGGAGGAATCTGGCTATTTTTGCATTTACCTCAGACCATATCTGTGACGTAAATTCTATGTTCTCTGGTAAAAGATCTTTTAAAAAAGATAAAATAATATCTTTATCCTTCAGCAAAAAGAAAGTAATGAGAGGAACTAATACCATATAAATGAGAAAATTAACAATCCCCATTATTGATGAAATTGAGTAGGACAGGACGTTTTTCCCCATACTTCTTATCTGTTCTACAATAAAACCAGTAAGGGCATCTAATTGTATCTTGGATATTACATTGGGATATTTTTGCAAAAGCTCTTTTATATGGGTTTTCCCTGCAATTACCATTGATGGTAGGGCCTGTAAAAACTGTGAAAACTGCTTTACTGCAATGGGTATTATCCATAAGATTAAAAATATTAATGAGGTCATAAAGAAGATAAATACCAAAATTACTGCAACTGTCCTTGGGACTTTGAGTTTCTCTATTGGTCTTATCAACCCCTCTAATATATAAGCTAAAATTATGCTGGTAAAAACAGGGATCAAATATTGACCTAGAAAGTGTATGGACATGACAACTGTTAAACTTATTAGCAAAAAAATAGAGACTTGAGGGTCATTTAGATATTCCCTTATTTTTTCCCTAAACCACATATTCCCCTCACTGGTTAAATTAAATCAGTCCATATAATGGACCACCACGCTTTCCCAGGTCTTTAATCCTCTCTATAATTTGGGGATCTTCTTCTAAAGGAGGTGCGTGATACTTTTTTAGTCTTGCATCAATAATAATTGGCCCCATACATCCCCAGTATTTACATTTAGTAAATGAATCTACCCCATAGATATCTGTTGCAGGGTCCGACCTTGTAAAGGTAACCCAAAGGAAATTATCCCAATTTTTTACAGTAAAATCCACATCATCAACAATTACTATAAAGCAAATTCCCATTAGGTCCTGACCTTTGAGTACACTACTCAACTCAACTATTGATGGATCATGGGTGTCCCTGCTTAAATTGTGAGGTGGGCCCTTTAAAATCAAAATCCCTGGATAAAAAATCTTGGGGTCATAAAAGCCATTTGGGAGGGATAGACTAGTATTTATATTTGAGGCCAATTCTCTTTTCTTTTTCCCAGCAACTGAAATTATCACCTTTGATCCCTGATTTAGACTAATGCCTGAATAATCCAGGGTATCCATGGTTGTTCTAGTGATAAAATGAAGGTCCCTTGTTGTATCTATCCTCTCCATTATGTGTTTAAAAAAATTAGGGACATCTCTAGTAGTAAGATTGGGACTATCTTCTTTTGCAGCTATAAACACATACTTTGACAAAGACGTCTGGGTACTGCCTAAAACAGACATACCAGCAGTTATTACTTCTTGGGGTATCCTCTCCTCCTCAAAGGGCACGTAGCTTTCTCTTCCAATTACAAGCAAAAGGGGATGTACCCCTGCAGCATCAACCGCGTGAACCTCTTCTACCCCACTAAACACCCTGGATACAAATGGGGCTACAATCTCGTGGATCACTTCTCCAATAATGGAGTCTTCCTGGGGAGGCCTCCCAACAGTAGTAAAGGGCCAGATTGCATCTTTCTTACAATATACCCCCTCCACCTTGAGAACAGGAAACTCATGTATTAAGCTATAATATCCAAGATGATCTCCAAATGGACCTTCTGGTTTTGTCTCTTTTCCCTCAATATGGCCAGTTATACAAAAATCTGCATAAACTGGTATTGGCAAAGCCCCCTTACTTTTTAAAAATTTTATTCTGTGCCCTGCCATAAGGGAGGCAAAATACACCTCAGGCATACCATCTGGTAGGGGCATAATTGCACTAAAAGTCATTGCTGGAGGACCTCCAACAAAGATGTTTACTTTGAACTTCTCACCCCTTTTTATGGCCTTTTGATGATGAGATGCTATGCCCCTATGTATTTGATAGTGGAGTCCCACTTCCTTATCTTTAATATAATTATTGCCATTTAACTGTATCCTGTACATTCCCAGGTTTGACTTTTTAAAACCCCCCATTTCAGGGTCCTCACTATACACCTGGGGCAAGGTAATGTATCCACCCCCATCCATTGGCCAGGACCTTAGGGAGGGAAGGTCGCTTATTTTGCAGGTTCCAAAAAATTGACCTAGATCCTTTTGTATAACTTTAGGTTTTATACAGATACCCATTTTTAATAGGTAATACCATGACACTGGATCTTTAATAAGGGACTTTGGATCCTTAACAACCTTTAAAACCTTATCCCATCTTTTAAAAAAATCTCTAAAAATAAACCTGATTCTCTCTTTAGTTCCAAAAAGATTTCCCAGCATTGGAAATCTTGTGCCCTTTACCTTGGTGAATAGAACGGCAGGACCGCCCCTTTTAAAGACCCGTCTCTGGATTGCGGCAATTTCTAAGTCTGGATCAACTTCTGCGTCTACAATTACCAGATCTTTAATATGTAAGAGGTCTTTTATACAAGAAGCTAGATTGGTATATCCCATGACTACAAATCAATATAAAAATCTGTCTTGTGGATCCTGTTTTTCATCCACTTTTTCAGATATTCTTTAAAGATGTCTCTAGATGCAGGAAACAACATACAAAGGCCTAAAATATCTGTAATCAACCCTGGTGTCAAAAGTAATACCCCGGCTATAAAAATCAAAAATGCATCAACCAATTCCTCTGTTGGCATAACACCCTGATACATATTTTCTCTGATCTTATAAAGCGTCTTTAGACCTTCCCTTTTAGCAAGATATGCCCCGAACACAGCAGTTAAGATAACCAGCATAATTGTGTTAAAAGGACCAATTATTGAACCTATTTTTATGAGAAAATAGAGCTCAATAATTGGAACCAGAAAAAAAATTAAAGCCAATTGAAACATAAAAACTCCCCTGGGTTTAAAGTGCAACAATGCCTTCTATCTTTGATGCCCTCTTATAAATCTCAATGACTTCATCAGACGAAGCCACATAACACCTAACAGATATACTAATAAATTTTCCATTCTTTGAGTTTCTAACAAAAACGTCCTCTCCTTTAAATAACTCTATCACCTGGTTTTTTCTGTCTATGGGCACTATAAATTTAAACACATAATTATCTGGAAAAATGTGTATTTCTTCCAGTTTTTCTTTAAATCCTTCCCATGTAAAGACCATAATCCCACCTATTGTTTTTGCTCACAGTTTTAAAATTGAACCTTAACCAACTTTGTCAAAACTTTTGAACATGTTAAATAATTTTACTTTAGTTGTGTTAAATTGTATGTTATTTACACCAATCATTCAATCATAAACTTTATAAGTCAATAAAAAGAGATGTCCAGTCTGGTTAAAAATAGTTCAATTATTGCAGGTGCCACTCTTCTTAGCAGGACACTGGGTTTTTTACGAGATGTAGTTATTGCCTATGCCCTTGGAACCAGCGCAATGGCCGATGTCTTTTTTGTGGCCTTCAGGGTACCAAACCTTTTGAGGAGACTGTTTGCTGAAGGCTCCCTTACAATGGCCTTTGTACCAATTTTTAAAAATTTACAACTGAAACAAGGAAAGGAGTCAGCCTTTTGCTTTGCAAGGTCCACATTTTATTGGTTAATTACAATTTTAACCATAATAACAATTATTGCAATTATTTTTGCACCCTATATTACCTCAATTGTTGCCCCTGGCTTTAAAACCAGACCGGACATATTTAATTTCACAACAAAACTAATCAGGATATGTTTCCCCTACATAATCTTTATATCTGGTGTTGCCCTATGTATGGGGATTTTAAATTCACTTGGCCACTTTGCTATGCCCGCCCTTGCCCCTTGTATGTTAAATATAGTGTTAATTGGCTGCGCATTTTTCGCCTATTTCAAAAAAATAAATGTCTCTCTTGCACTCTCATATGGTGTCTTAATTGCCGGAATTTTACAATTTCTCATGCAGCAACCAGCCTTAAAGAGTTATGATTTTTCATGGATAGGGAAGGTAAATTTAAGACATAAGGGATTGAAACTCCTTTTAAAACTAATGCTCCCATCAGTATTTGGGGCAGCAGTATATCAACTAAATATTGTACTTAACACCATTTTGGCATCATTCCTATCAACTGGTGCTGTGTCATATCTCTATTATGCAGATAGGTTGGTACAATTTCCATTGGGAATCTTTGGAGTGGCAGTTAGCGTAGCTGCCCTACCAGATCTATCCCAATTAGCTGCACAAAAAGACATTTTAAAATTCAAACAGACCTTAAATCAAAGTCTTTATTTGATCCTATTTGTGTGTCTTCCTGCAACAGCTGGTTTAATTGGCCTATCTAAGCCCATTATCCAGATTTTGTTTCACAGAGGGGCATTTGACATACACAGTGTAAATGCAACTTCCATGTGCCTTGTTGCATATGGAATTGGTTTACCTGCTTTTAGCATGGTTAGAACCCTTGTATCTTCTCTATATGCTTTAAAAGACACCAAATCTCCGGCAATCATTGCATCTATTTGTCTGGTGGTAAATCTCATTTTGGGGCTTCTGCTTATGAAAGACCTCAAGTATTTTGGCCTGGCCCTGGCAGTATCCATCTCATCATGGATAAATGTAATACTCTTATCCTATTGTCTCTATAAAAAAATTGGTTCCTGGATAGATTTACAAAAAAAAATTCTCACATTTATTTTTCTAAGTATCCTTATTCTCATTGTCTGCATATACCTGTCTAATTTTAACACCATCTCTGTATTATTTATACCAGTTATTGGCAGCGTATATCTGCTTATGAGCGCGTACATGGGCATAGAAGAAGCATCTATTATCTTAAGATTTATTAAGAAAAAATAAATCCTAGGTAAAAGCCTGTACCTTCTTTCTTCTAGTGGCTTCTAGTGGTACGAAAAATTCTTCGTTTTTTTTCGCCCATTTTATCCAGGTATCTTGACATCAATAAATAACTTCATTTACATAAATTAACGTTTATAACCAAAACCAACTTAACGTCAAGGAGGTACACATGAAAAAACTAACCAGGTTTGTGCCCATTATTATTGGTATTTTGCTATTTTTTATGGGCTGTGCAGGAAGTGGAGACAATGACACTGGATCTTTTGTATCAGGCAAGGTAATCCAGAGTTATGTTGCAAATGCTACTGTATGCCTGGACTCAAATGAAAACAGAATATGTGATCCTGGGGAAATTTCCACCACTACAGATGATAATGGACATTTTTCTCTTTCTATACCCGATGATGCAGCAGGCCTCCTCCTTGCCCAGGGAGGTATAGTTAAATCCACTAAAGAGCCTGCTCTCACCTTACTTGCTCCAGTGGGTGCAAAAAATATTACTCCTCTGACTACCTTAGTTGCTCTAAAGCCAGATTTAAAGGCAAAAATTGAGGAGCTAGGTGGATCTTATGACACTGATCTTGCAAGTTCTAATGGAGTTAGTGCGAAACTCCTTGGACTCTCCCTGGCAGTTGAAACCACATTGTACAACTTAAAAAATCAGCTTCAACTACCTGCTGAAAAACAAATTATTTTAATGGCAAATATTGCTAATGAGTTGGAGAAAACCACTTTTGATATGGACTCAAACATTATTGGGGCATTTAACAGAGGAATAAATGGGGCTTTAGGAATAAATGCAACAATTAATGCTATTACATCCAATATCCAGGATATTCTGAATAAGATTGGCGAGGGGACAGTTAAGGAAGAAGATGTTCTGTCTAATTTAAAAGACACTGTCTATGTGAGCGTATTCCCTGTGCTTGATCCAACAAATGAGATCTTGCCTGTGCCAAATGACGTTGTCTGGGCAAATACAAACTATACAGTAATGTTACCCACCAATTCCACTGACCCTGCTGAAAATGCCCTATATTCCGCAATAGATAAACTTAAAATAAAGGGTCTTAGCCCCAATGCCCCAATAGCTATTCCCCTTAGCTCAACAGAACCGCTGGACAAAGATTCTTTAACCAACAATATATATTTAATAAACACACAAGTATTAGCTGGAGCCATCTATCAAGCCTTAAGTCAAATGGGCATGCAACCACCAGGGACTGATCTTGCTAGTATATTAACATCACTATCCCAGCTAAGTGTTGATAGTTTACAGGCATTAATTAGTAATTTGGACTTAGAAAATATTGACATAGATGACATTAAAGTTGTCCAGGATGGAAACTACATCAAAATTTTCCCGTTAAAGCCACTTGCTCCTGGAGCTCAATTTTTAGTTGTACTTAAAAAAGGAATAAAATTACAGTCAGGTACCTATCTTACATCCAGCATGCTCTTTGATTTATTAAAATCATCGTCTGAAATAACTTCAGCAGACTTAAAGGCACTGGAGCCCTTAAGACAAGCTTATGCTCCTCTTTTTTCCATCTTAAATGCCTATGGAATATCAAAAGACGATATTCTAGAGCTCTTCACCTTTACCACTGCAGACAAGAGCTTAAGTTTACAGGATTTTGGACTTATTGCAGCTGCCCTTCAAAATAACATGACATTAGATGACTTTTTAAATGTTTCAGGTAAACAAATATCTGGATTAGAGTTAGCAAATGCAACATCTGAATATTATCAAATAAATGGAGCAATTTCGTTACTTAAAGGACTTGCAGCAGTTAACAGCACTGATTTTACCTCATTTGATATAACCACCTTAACTAACAATCCACCAACTCCAATAAATGTCCCTTATCTAATAGTAAATGGTAATTTATATAGTGATTCAGTATTGGTTTTTCAACATGGACTTGGGAGCAAAAAGGAAGCAGCATATGTGCTGGCACAAAAAATTACAAATATGCCTATAATTGCCATGGACCTTCCAGAACATGGTGCAAGGAGTTCTGATCCTGAAAATTCAGGTGCGAACTATCTAACTGGTAATCTTGGTCAGGATAGAATTAATCTGTATCAATCCTTCTTTGATATCGGTATGTTTTTAAACCTCATAAAGGACGGTAAATTTGACATTAATGGAGATGGAACCCCTGATCAACCAACAAACATATATTATGTTGGCCAATCCATGGGTTCAATTACTGGGTCTGTTGCTACATCTTTAAATAGCAATATTATTGATAAAGTTGTTCTAAATGTGGGGGGAGCAAACTATGCAGCTCTTGTTGATCAAGCTTCAAATGCCCTTATCCAAGGACTGTTAAACAGCTTAGGACTGGAAAAAAACAATACTGAGTATTTTGTAACCTTAGGAATATTACAACTACTACTGGATCCTTCAGATCCAGTATATCTTGCAAATAGCTCCATAAAAAATAAGGCAATGTTACAGTCCTCTTATCATGATACTGTTGTTCCCAATGTCTCAAATAAAATCCTGGCGTCAACCCTTGGATTTGATCAATACATTGAAATAACTTCCAGTTCCTCTTTCCCATCTGACTACAATAAGTGGTTTATGTTTAAGGGAGATGGGGAGAAAAACTGGATTACCCATGGAATCCTGCTGGGTGTACATCCAGAATATTATCCAGAAGCAGCAGATTACCTGGATAATGATAACTTATCATGGGCCTACGATACAGTTAATGATTTTATAATTAATTACCTGCAATAAATAATGAATTTTAATTATAAGTGGAGGTATCTATGAAAAAAATCTTTATCATCTTAGGAACACTTCTTTTAATAGCCCAAAGTCCCTGTTTTGGGGCAAATGTGGATACATTTGGTATAGGTGCCAAGGCAACTGCCCTTGGGGGTGCCTTTGCAGCATATGCAGATGACGTATACGCTGTATACTATAATCCAGCAGGACTGACTCAAATCAAAAACAAACAGATCTCCCTTGGATCTGTGAATATTGATCCCTATCTTAAAGGAAAAAATTATAGAGTAGAGAAAAACGGGTCAATTATTGCTGGACCAACTGATTTTGAAGACGAATCTCCATTATTTATAGTTCCACATATGGGCTTTGCCATGCCCATAAATGAGAAAATGACCTTTGGCTTGGCCGCATATGTTCCATACGGACTTCACTTAAGGTGGGACAATACTGAAAATTTTTATCAAAACCCTGCTTCCTATAATTGCTATGAATCCTGGTATTACAGATTAGTAGCAACCCCTACTATTGCATATAAAGTAAACGATAAACTATCTGTGGGATTTGGCATATCTCTGGGGAGATCTGAAGCAGGCACATATCTAAATTCTTATGATATGTGGCCCCTAACTGTTAGAGAAAAAATAGAGCTTACTGATGATTTCAACTATTCTTTCAATATTGGACTTATGTATAAATTAACAGACCAATTCACCTTTGGTCTCACATTTAGATCCCAGGCAGATGCAAACTTTGAAGGAGATCTTAAATTGAAAAACCTTTCTGAAACAGAAAAAGCTATCCTGGCTGCTCAGGGCATTACAAGATATAAAACAGATGTGTCACTAGATGATGTGGACCATCCAAACCAGATTCAGATAGGTCTTAGATATACGCCAAATGAAAAATTATCAATTGAAGCAGATGTTGTCTGGACCCAGTGGTCTATTGTGGATTATCAGACCCTGGAGATAAAAGACCCCATGTTCCAGCAAGCACTTGGAGGAAAAGAATTAAAAATAAAAAGAGACTGGAAGGATACAAACCAAGTAAAGATTGGGATTGAATACAAGGCAACAGATATACTCACTTTAAGGTGTGGCTATTTTTACGATCCCACCCCTATTCCTGATGATACCTTTGACAACTTGTGGCCCGATGCAGATAAAAAGACCTATTCTATTGGTGCTGGACTTCACTGGGGTAAATGGCAAATAGATGGTACTCTACAATACACCATTACGGAAAAGGATAGGGTAATTGGCGGAGAGAGCGTGAACCTAAACAACTCCTATGATGGCGATAAGGTTTCACTTAAGGCAGGTGGGGAGCTGTGGGGATATGGTTTAACAATCACATACAACTTCTAAAAAACTAAGGGATAAGGGCAATCTGTCCTTATCCCTTATACTATTCATTTAGAGAGGGTATTTTCCAGTTT